>WGDQ01000334.1 GCA_015493185.1 Planctomycetaceae bacterium | reverse complement strand
GCCTCGCGCACCACCGGACCGCTGCCGATGAACTGAGTCTCGAAACGACAGTACATCCGCGGCCATAGCACGCGACCCCTTCCCTTGGCCTGCCCAAAGGCGATTGGCCCCTCGGGCCCTTGCTCCACATTGATGCGGGACTCCATGTCGAAGCCGCCCGGGATCCTCAACAGAGCCTTTTGTCCGTCGGCGATTCCCTGAACAACTTCGTCCACGCTCAGATTCTCCACCGCGGCCGGCGCCATCGGCGTACCGGCCAGAAAGACGACCACATACGTCAATCGTCGTAAGGAAGTCATGCTTGAAACCGTTTCATTCATTCATCAAGCAACTCGGCGGGAGACTCGCCACGCAGAAGACAGACAGCCCGCGCGGCGTGCGACATTGGCAGAAAAAAGTCCGTCTCCTGATGGCTTAACAATGTCTTCGAAAAAGCAACAAGGTATGCGAGCGCCTTGATGATTCGATCCTCTGGCGGCCGCAATTCCGGGGGAGCCATCACGATCCATTCCAGGTGGTGGCCCGTCGCCGTGAGAGCTTCCCATCGCGAAGAATTGGTCTTCGACTTCGCGCCTGCCGCGATCCAGTTACCGTTCCATGTCCCGTCGACCGACTGGCTGTTTGCAAGAAGTGCTGACGCCTCGGCGAGCCTGGCGCGGATCATATCGGACGTGTTAGACTCGATTATCACTGTCTGCTCGTTTACTAGCCCCCAATCAAGCGTCGGTTTTTGGGGCGGGGGGGTGAAGGAGGCTCGAAACTCTCGGCGTTTTATGCGGTAATTGGATGTAGATAGTTAAACCAGTTGCCGCGCGCCAGGGAGGGTTTCGAGTGAACGTCAAATTACGCCGCCAGTGCCGTCGACGCAAGCGTCGGTTGCTTCGCCGCATCGATAAGCATGAGGGTGAGTTTCGCACGCCGATGATCAAACCGCCGCGGGCGAACTACCAACTCGCCGAGCGGCAGCAGGCGGTGGCCTGCGGGGGCCTGGGCATGATCATGGAGTTGATCCAGAAGACCGGGCTGCGCCGGCAGATCAACCGGGCCGTGCCGCTCTTCAAACTGTACGCGCCGTACGACGAGGCGGATCACGTGCTCAACATCGCGCTGAACCTGCTGGCCGGCGGCACGTGCCTGGAACATCTCGAACTGCGCCGCAACGACGAAGCTTATCTCGACGCTCTGGGCGCGCCGCGCATTCCCGACCCCACCACGGCGGGCGATTTCTGCCGTCGCTTTGATTACGTGAACGTGTTGTTCTTGATGCAGGCGATCAACCGCTCGCGACGGATCGTCTGGAAGCAGCAGGACGAAGAGTTCTTCGCGCAGGCCACCATCGAGGCCGACGGCACGATGGTCGAAACACGCGGCGAGAAGAAACAGGGCATCGGTATGAACTACAAAGGCCAGTGGGGCTACCACCCGTTGGTCGTTACGCTGGCCGAAACACGCGAAGTGCTCTACCTGGCCAACCGTTCGGGCAACCGGCCGAGCCACGAAGACGCGGCGTTCTACCTCGACTTGGCGATTGACGAGTGCCGCCGGGCCGGCTTTCGCAAGATCGTCTTGCGGGGCGACACCGACTTCGCGTTGACCGAGAACTTCGATCGCTGGGACCAGAGCGGTGTCGAGTTCGTGTTCGGTCTGGACGCCATGCCGAACCTGGTCGAGCGGGCCGAATCGCTGGAAAAAGCGGCCTGGACGCCGCTGCGCCGCAAGCGGCGCCGTTCAGACAAGCCGCGCGCTAAACGGCCCAACCACAAGGAGCATTTTGTCGAGGCGAAGGGCTACCGGAACCTGAAACTTCGCAGCGAGTCGTACGCCGAGTTCGACTACCGACCGGCCAAGTGCTCGCAGAGTTACCGCGTGGTCGTGCTGCGCAAAACGATCGACGTCGAGCGCCACCAGCAGCGGCTGTTCGACGAGGTGCGCTACTTCTTCTACATCACCGGCGTACCGCGGAGCCGCTTACCGGCGCGGCGCGTCATCGCCGACGCCAATAAGAGATGCGATCAAGAGAACACCATCAGCCAGCTCAAGGCATCTCATGCCTTGGCCGCGCCGCTGGATAACTTGGTAAGCAATTGGGCCTACATGGTGATCGCGTCGTTGGCGTGGACGCTGAAGGTCTGGAGCGGCCTGATGATCCGGCCCGGCGGCCGGAACACCCAGCGCGTCGAACAAGCATCCGTGCGCCGCCGCGTGCTGCGGATGGAGTTCGCGACGTTCTTGAACGCCCTGATGCAAATTCCGGCACAGGTGGTCCGCTCGTCGCGGCGTCTGATCTATCGGCTTCTGAGTTACCGCCCGAGCGTCGACGTGCTGCTGTTGATCCACCAACAAATCCATCGCCCGCTACGTTGTTGATGCGCAACCAGCAGAAGCCGGAGTCCGGACGCTCCGGTCCGCCGCAACGCCCAGCGAGCGAAAGCACTCCAACGATGCCGACACGAAAACCCGAACCCAACACCAAGCGACGTGAGTCGCCCCGCTCACCCCACGCGCCAAGCTCCCGCCCGAAACCTTCACTCCACGAACGCTTGATTGAGGTCTAGCGAGCAGGTGCCACTCTACGCCGTTAACCCTATTCACAAGTCCAAAACAGCAGCCGGTAGCAAGGCTACGGCTAAAGATGGGTGCGAGCACACCATCCTACGGCACACTTTTCCTTGAAGAGTTTCCTTGAAGAGAATCTTTTTCAACAGGTTGCTAGCGCTGATAGACGCCACCGGGTTTGGCGATGAGATCTCGTAGGTACTGGCCGTAAGTATTGTTCATCGCGTCTGCCATCGCTTCGAGTTGCGCGGCGTCGATCCAACCCTTGCCAAAGGCGATTTCCTCGAGGCAGGCGATCTTCAGCCCCTGCCGCAATTCGATGGCCTCGATGAAGTTGGCCGCCTGCATCAGTGATTCGGGCGTGCCGGTGTCGAGCCAGGCGAAGCCTCGCGTGAATCGCTCCACATTAAGCTGGCCACGCTCCATGTAGACCCGATTGACGTCGGTGATTTCGAGCTCGCCGCGGGCAGAGGGTTTCAGATTCGCCGCGATATCGAGTACGTCGTTGTCGTAGAAGTACAGCCCGGTAACGGCGAGGTTCGATTTCGGCACGGCCGGTTTTTCTTCGAGCGAAATGGCCGTTCCATTGGGGTCCATCTGCACGACGCCGTAGCGCTGAGGATCTTTGACCGTGTAGGCAAACACGGTCGCGCCGCTTGGGCGAGACGCGGCGGAGGCCAGCATCTTTTGAAAGCCTTGCCCGTAGAATATGTTGTCACCCAGCACCAACGCGCAATGATCACGGCCGACG
>WGDQ01000333.1 GCA_015493185.1 Planctomycetaceae bacterium | reverse complement strand
CGGCGACAAGGTCCGTGTGCCGATACCAACCCGAACGTGCCCCAAACGCCTGCCCCCCAGAATCCGGCTCGCTGAAACCCGGTCGCAAGGCCAAAAAGGAGAAAAATAATAATGGACTAATGGACAACGGCCGAGGGGCAACAAAAAAGAGGCGCGTCGCACCGCAGAGGCGGCGAAGGGTTCGAAGGGTCGCAGGGTCGCGATATCGCAACTGCACTTTGTCGAATCGGCCCGATCTGCAATACTTCGGCCCGCGCAAAGCCCCGCGGTTTGGTTTTGCGTCGGATGAGCCTGACACCACAAAAGCTTGCAACAATTCAGCCCAATGCGGTAGCAGCGAAGGTCGATAGGCGGCGAAAGATCCACGAGGATCGTCTCCCGTTTTTCAGCGGGTTCGATCGTTGTGCTCTCTTTGTTTCAGATTGCCCGCCTTTCGACCGAACGACACAACAACATCGGGCGAATAGCAACATCAGGCGAACAGACTGTTACGAATAAACTGTCACGAAAACCTTTGCGACTCCAATGCCACCCATGCGCGAACGCGCCGGCTGGCCCACCATTGAAGAATTGGTTCGTCGGCCAGAAGGGGGCAAAATCCGTCTGCTCAAGCAGGCCACTCGCAGGCACATCCAAGGCTGCAAAGGTGCAAGGGAATATGTGAAGCCTTGGCCACGCCAAACGGGCATACTTCTGGCCCCTCACAGCCACAGCGGCCTTTTTCAACGAGCAGCCAGCCCTCTGCGAATTGTCGTTCTCACTGCGGTGGCATAGCCAGGTCGAACAACTCGCGTTGAACACCCATGCGAATTTTTTTCTCTGCCGGTGAACCAAGCGGCGATCTGCACGCGGCGAATTTGATTCGCTCGCTGCGCGAACACTGCCACGGTCTGGAAGCGGTCGGTCTCGGGGGGCCCGAGATGGAATCGGCCGGTTGCCACTTGCATGCCGATATGACGAAGCTGGCCGTGATGTGGTTCCTGCGGGCAATGCTGCATTTGCACCGATACGCCCGCCTGCTGAGCGAGGTCGACCGGTACTTCCGTCACCAGCGACCCGATGCCGTGGTGCTGATCGACTTTCCGGGATTCAATTGGTGGGTCGCCCAGCGTGCCAAGGCGCACGGGATTCCCGTCTTTTATTACGTTCCGCCACAGGTCTGGGCATGGGCCCGGTGGCGTGTGAAGAAGATGCGCCGGCTTACCGACCACGTGCTATGCAGCCTGCCGTTCGAAGCCCAGTGGTTCTCCGAACGTGGCTGCAATGCCACATTCGTGGGGCATCCGTTTTTCGATGAGGTGCGCCGACAGCAAGTCGACGCCGACTTCGTCGACCGGCTCAGAAGCGCAACCGGTCCTCTAGTTACCATTTTGCCCGGCTCCCGCACGCAAGAGGTCACGCACAACCTGCGTTGGTTCTTGAAAGCGGCGCACCTCATCCGCGAGGCTGTGCCCGACGTGCGATTTGCCGTTGCCGCGTTTCGCGACAAACAGGCCCAACTGGCCCGCGACCAGATCGCAGCCACAGATCTTCCTATCGAGGTCTATAGCGGCCGAACGCCCGAGTTGATTCGGGCGGCCGATTGTTGCATGGCCGTTTCGGGTTCTGTGTCGTTAGAGCTGCTGTATCACTGTCGCCCGACGGTGGTGCTGTACTGGATTTCTCCGCTGGCATATCGGGTGCAGGCCCATTTTCGCAAGGTGAAGTACATCTCGCTGGTCAATCTGCTACGAACCAACGACCTGTTTCCCGAAGACATCACGCCCTACGAACCAGACCAGCACGACGCCGACTCGGTGCTGTTCCCCGAGTATCTGACGTCCAAGGACAAGTCGTCGCAAATCGCACAACATATCATTCGTTGGCTGTGCGATGCCGGGGAAAAGCAACGGGTAGAAGCCGAACTGGCCCGGCTGCGCAACGAGGTGGCCCATGGTGGGGCCTCAAAAGCCGCGGCTGCCTACATCGCTGAAGAGGTGCGCCGGCGACGACGGCTCGTGCCACGCCCGCATTTCCTCGACCATCGGGGCACCTCGACATCGCAGCGCCCAAACATCACGTCGCGCGCGGCCTGAATTGCACCGGCCCGGCAACATGAGGCCGAGCCGCACGGGAAACCGCCTGCGGATGTCTGGCCTTCGTCGAGCAATCTATGAAAACACACCTCCCGCAACCGCTCGGTCGCCTTCTGAGGTTTTCTGCAACCGAAAGGCCCGATTGCCACGCCGCGAGGTTGCGTATCGCCCCGGCTTACTAAGCCATCCGACTGCAAAGGGCGGCTCGCAGCCTGTGAAAACCAGGTCCGATGCGCCCACTGGTTGCGGCGTTGTGGTACCGGTGGCCATTTGCCACGGCAATAGTCGGTGGCTCCGACACGAATGGGCACGATCGCGGTGGCGTGATATGTTGAACGGACCCCCCGACCCGTGCGGGGCACGATCAAGCGCCGATCGTCAACGGTACCAATTCACCGAGCAATTGTCATGTTGGCCGAACCTCCAACCACGCCTTACGACTTGCGATTCTCGATCGCCGGCATCCCGGTTCGCGTGCATCCGCTGTTCTGGCTCGTGGCGTTGTTTCTCGGGCTTG
>WGDQ01000332.1 GCA_015493185.1 Planctomycetaceae bacterium | reverse complement strand
ATCCTCGATAGATTGCGAAACGTGTCTGGAATTTCTGGAAAATGTCGCACCCCAGAGGGCGGCCGGCGCATGGTTTCTTTGGAAGTCGACAAATCGGGCCCGCGTTCGTGCTCGGTGCTCGCCACTCACCACCCGATGGAGGCGGCGGCGTTTCAACCGGCTGCTCGAATGCGGCTTCTGTTGAAATGCGGCTCCTGTTGATTTGTGGCACGTTCGGGCCGACCTGTTCGGGGCCGCGTCCGATTACTCCACCTGCGGCGCGACGTTCGATTGATCTCGATCGCGCGACGGGCCGACTGCCGCGTCGGCCGGTTCCGAGGAGGTCAGACGGGCCGGCTTCGGGCGCCGATGTTTGGCAAGCCACTCGATCGCGGCGCGAGCAATGCCTTCGTGCCCGCCCTCGAATATCGTAATTCTCGACGGCCCTGCCACACGACGCAAATAGTATCGCCGCCCCCATGCCTCGTCGAACCCCTCATCACCTTCGCGCGGCCGCCGCAATCGACCGTCGCGGCGGCTGAGTTGCGCCAACTCGTCGTTGGTAATCGGTGCGCACCCTGCCGCGCGAGCAAGGGCATTGAAGGCTTCGATGCTGTGGCGAATCGGTACCGAGCCGGTGTGCCCGTCGTGGATGCCGTGGGCAATATCCACCGGCACGGTGGTACCACGCCGCAAGAAGGTAATGGGAGACCGCAGTCGATATTGTTCATCTACCTCGGCGCGGGCACCGGGCGGACCGCCACAACAGGCCCGCAGCATGGCACCGTAACGGTCGTCGGCATGTCGGGCGTGCCATCGTGCCAAATCGCTGATGCCCACCCATGCGCTGGCCGCTGCCCAAATGCCGGGGTAACGGGCCGCCATCAGCAGGGTCATGTGCCCACCGCCTGAAATGCCCGTTAGATAAATGCGGTGTCGGTCCACCGGCCATCGCTCGGCAACCCATGCCACGGCGTCGAGAATGTCTTGCTGCGCCAAGGGCGAGCCGCACGCTTCGGGCCGTTGGTTCGGTCCGCGGAAGTTGGGCCAAAGATACAGCCAGCCCCGCCGCTGCGCTTCGGCTTCCAACGCCTCGTTGCGTTGCTCCAAGTCGGCGCTCCAGGTGTGCAGGGCAACCAGCAGCGGCAAACGGCCGTTTGGTTCGCGTCCGTCGGGTTCGGGCACGATCAGATAACTCGGTTGCGATGAGCCGTCGATCGTGCTCACCACTTCGATCTTGCGTCGTTCGGCACCCAGGGCATGAGACGATAAACCCGAAAGCAGCACGTAGCAGGCCGACAACGCCACGAGAACGAAGCGACCGCTCGCAAACAGGGCCCGCTTGTAGCCATGCACCGTGAGAGATGATGCGGTGAAAGCCCGATTCATGGTGTGGTCTCGCAATTCAAGGTGCTCTCAGTTTCTTGGTGGTTGCCCGCTTGCTTAAAACCGGCCGCTTCGACGCCCGGCTTTGCTGACTGAGCTGAGCAAGGCAGGGCGAGCGAGCCGCAAACGAAATCGAACCGAACGGTGCTGGCAAGTCTGGAACGAAGGCCGGCAAGTCTGCAACGAAAAACGCATTCGACTCGCTATTCGATAAAGAGGCTGCTCGACCTTGCGAATCGACACAGACACCTGCAAAACAGCGTTGACCGCCAAACGAAGTCGGCCACCCAACCAAGGTTAATAGCCAAAAACAAGTGTTGGTAGCCAAAGGGCGTTGACGCGAGAGGAGGGCGATTGGCAACAAAAAAGGGCCGGAAAGGCTCTTTGGCGCTTTCCGGCCCTCGTGAAGGATTTCATCTTCGGTGTCCGTTGTGGCTCACGACGCCCAACGGGCGGTCTCGCAGCGCAGGTCCGGTTCGTCAATCGAGAAAACCGGCCAACTCCTGGCTTCTGCTGGGTTGCTGGAGTTTGCGAACGGCCTTGGCCTCGATCTGACGGATACGCTCGCGGGTGACCTTGAAGATTTGCCCGACTTCTTCGAGCGTGTAGCTGTAGCCGTCGCCCAAACCGTAGCGGAGTTTGATGATCTCCCGCTCCCGGTAGCTGAGCGTCTTAAGCACCTTGTCGATCTGATTGCGCAACATCTCTTGCGCGGCCCCGCTCACGGGGTTCTCGGCCGCGCCGTCGGGCAGCAGATCGCCAAATTGGCTGTCTTCGCTGTTGCCCACGGGCCGGTCGAGGCTGATCGGGTAGCGGCTCATGGCCAGCACGCGCCGCGTTTCGTCGATAGGCGTGCCTGCTGCGCGGGCCACTTCTTCAATGGTCGGTTCGCGGCCCAGTTCTTGCAGCAGCTTGCGCGAGATGTTTCGCACCTTCGACATGGTTTCAACCATGTGTACCGGAATGCGAATCGTGCGGCTCTGATCGGCCACGGCCCGCGTGATCGCCTGACGAATCCACCACGTAGCATAGGTGCAGAACTTGAAGCCGCGGCGATATTCGAACTTATCCACCGCCCGCATCAAGCCGGCGTTGCCCTCCTGAATCAGATCCAGGAAGCTGAGCCCGCGGTTGCGGTACTTCTTGGCGATCGACACCACGAGCCGCAGGTTGCCTTCCGAAAGGCTACGCTTGGCCTTCTGATAGCGAGCGTAAACCTCTTTGAGCGTGGCCACCCGATTGCGAAGGCTCGTGGGGGTTTCCTGACAGGCCCGCAGAATATTGCGGTACTCGGTCAGCAGCGGCTGCCGCTGCGCCATCGGAACGCGGTTGCGCTTCATCTCGTTGAGCTGCGCTTTCAACTCGTCGACCCGACGGCTGAACCCCTCGAGCGTTTTGATCATCGGCTCGATCCGCTGGGTTCGCAATCCGAGTTCTTCCACAAGACGCACCACGCGACGTCGCCGCCGGCCGAGTCGCCGCCAAGCCGCACGCCGCTCGGCCATGCGGAACGACTTGCTGGTGGCAATGCGGTAGTCGCGCCGATTGCGCTTCAATAGCACCTCGATCGTGCGCAGGTTGTGCGGAAACCGCCCGAGAATCTGGTCCTTTTCCAGACGATCGGTTACGGAAACCTGCACCGTGCGATCGAAGGGCAACTCGCCATGATGCACGCGCCGCAAAATCTTCACGGCCGCCTGCACCACATAATCGCACTCGAGCAGCTTGCAGCGAAACCAACGGCGCGTAATTTCGATTTCCCGGGCCAGTGCGATTTCTTCTTTTCGAGTGAGCAGTGGGATTTCGCCCATCTGCGTCAGATACATGCGCACCGGATCGTCCGACCAGGATTCGATTTCGTCCGCCAAGGCAACCGGATCGGTCACCTTCGCGGCGGCGGTCACGTCCTCGGTATCGCTCACTGCGTCGAGCGGCTCGGTAGTTTCCTCGTCGTCGAGTTCCTCCTCAATTTCAGTGCTGGCCACGTCCGCTACGTTGCGGACCGGCTGGCCTTCTTCGTCGAGATCGTCCACGAGAGTGTCGTAGAGTTCAGCCAATGGGAGCCCTCCTGGAGTCAACGAAAGGCGTCAACACGCTACAGACCGCCAACGTCGATAACCAACAATCGGCGCTCTGTAGCTCAATACCGCCAGAACAAGATGGAAGGACAAGTCGTCTGTTCGAGAGATCAATCGGTCGGAAAGGATGCATCTTTATGCAGGGCGCAATCAAAAAGCAGGGTGGGACGCCCATCGTGCGAGGCAGCCGCCGCATCCTCCGCGACTTGCTTCCGAGGTCAGTGAAGTTAAGTGATGATTATGTAAAGAACCGATGCGAAATCCAACAAATTCTAACACCGAATCAAGAGAAAACTCGGTCTGCCAAACAATTGGTAAGAAATTCCATCCGGCGAAACACTGAGGCGCTTCTCTTTTTTACCTGGGCGCCCCAGACTTACAATAGTCGCCCGTTTTCACTTGTCGAGAGGGGCACCGGCCGCCCGGCAACCGCGGCCGACCAC
>WGDQ01000331.1 GCA_015493185.1 Planctomycetaceae bacterium | reverse complement strand
GAGCGAGCCTTCCGGCCGGGGCCACAGCCGGATCTGTTCTTTTTCTCTCTCCACGCGCTGTTGGTCCCGCTTACCTCCTCTTGCAAGTGCTACGGCGCCCCCGTGCGTGTGGTCGGTCCAGAGCTTCGCAGCACTGTTTCTCCTTCTCCGGGCTGTGCGACGCCTGGGCTCGCAGCCGACGTACGATCTGATGTAAGCCGCAGGTGAATCGTGTATGCGGTTCGCGGGGCAACGGCCAGTGCAAGCACCAAACCGGCACCCACCAGAAGCCACATCCAGCGTGCCGGCCTCAGGTGAACGGGCAACGGTGGTCGAACCGCCAGCCATATGAGCACACCAGCCAGAAGAGGCCATGCGGCCACCGTGGTGGCCTGCGCCAGCAGAATCAATCGCACGGCATTGAAACCTTCGCCCTGGCGCATCAGCAGCGCTACGCCGAGCCCTGTCGCCAACGCCACCACGGTAAACCGTTTCGGCCATCGCTCGTCGAGATTGCCGCCCAGGCCCAGTCCGTCGGCCAAGAGCGAACCCCCAATGGCGGCATTCACCAACAGCGAGCTGAGCGAGGCGGCCAGCAGTCCCAGACAAAACAACACTTGGGCCGCGCTGCCGTAGAGCGGCGCGAGTTGCGATGCGATGCTTCCGGCATCGCGAATGTCGGCTCCAGGCAACACGATGGCCGAAGTGAGCAAAATCACCAGCGTGATGAAATTCAGCACGCCGATTCCCGCCACGGTATCCACCATTCCTTCGCGAAGCTGATCGGGCCCCCATCCTTTCTGCCGCACCAAATACGCCTGAAAAAACGCGCCGGCTACGGAAAACGTTGTACCCAGCAGTGCGACAAGCGGCCCCAACGGGTCAACCACGCCGGCACCCGGCACCCGCCGTGGGAGCAAGTCGGCCGGAAGCGATAAAGACATGGGCCGTGTTTCGCTCTGCTCGGCGGCAGGGCCACGGGCCGAAGAGTCCGCGGCAACAGCGGTGTCGTCGGACGACCGCGTGAGCTTTGCCGCTCCGACGAATAGCAGATTGGTGAGGAACGCCACGAGCATCATGGCTACAAGCGCCATCATGCCCCGTTCGACCCAGCGATACACTTTGCGCAAGCCAAACAAAAAAACAACCAACCCCACGTTGATGGCAACCACCGACAGGGTAGCTATCGAACGCACGCCAGGAGACACCGTGTGCCCCGGTTCGGTGCCGAGCGATTCGAGCGACGTGGCAATGCCGACGTTGTTTCCGAATTGGAAGCACGCGACAACCACAAAGACGCTGACGCCGATCGCAACAGCTAGCGGTCGGCCCGCCCGATGTGCAACCTCCTCACACAGTGATCGCTTCAGCGCAATACCCAGTCGGGCAGAAAGCCCTGTCATGGCAATCATCAGCGCTGTGGTTACCACCAGCAGCCAGGCCGCCTGTGAGCCGAACGACGCCCCCACTTTCGACGCAGTGACGATGCTACCCGGCCCAATAACGACAGAGGCTGTGATGAAAGCCGGCCCCAGCGAGCGGAGCAAAGGTTTACGAGAATCAGGCATTGATGTGAATTGGCCCGCGAGCGTGCAGAAAAGCAAAGAACTCGTTCGCTTCCATGAAAAACGGCTTCCTGGTTTTTCCGGAAGGACGTGCTCTTGAAGTTGTAAACGGAGATAATCGTACTGCGGCGATTATCTCACCCAACCCTCGTCACGACAATCGCCGCCGTGCGAAGCCCGCTGATCCGCTTCGAATCGCCTTGCCCTACGGCGCAGCAGAGGTCCGTGGCAATTCAGGAGGCGACAGCAGAACCAAGCACAAAGCAGGTGGCTTGCAAGACACAGCCAAGCCAAAAACGTCTGCCGACATGCGATGCGACCGCTTCATTCAACCCGGCAAACAATCTTGCTGTTGCCAGTTGCGCCCACAGCGGCGTTTCATCTCGCCAGCGGCCTCGATCGAGGGCGCTCCAAACGCAATCGACAGAGCGACAGAGTTGTAGCGCGCGGAAGAAATCGTGAGACGTGCGAGCGAGAGACCGCCCTAAAGCCGCAAGGCCAACCGGCAATCATGAAGACCAAAGGCTTCTGGCCGATTCGTCAACGAACCAGAGCCGTTCATGGCCACAAATGCGTGCCGGGCACTTTGTGGTGCCAACTACTATTGGGAAGCACTGGCCTGTGCGCCCACCGCGGCAGCCTCGGCTGCGGCTTTCTCTGCCGCAGCCTTTGCAGCGGCAGCCTTTTCCGCTGCTGCCTTGGCGGCCGCGCGTTTTTCAGCCAAAACTTTTTCGGCCATTGCCTTCTGCGCTGCTAGCTTGTCGAGCTCGGCCTTCTTTGCCGCAGATTGCTTTGCTAATTGTTCGGCCGCAGCGGCTTTCTTTTGAGCTTCTTGCTGTGCAGCCTGCAATTCGGCTTGTGCCTTCTTCGCAGCCGCTTGGGCAGCCGCCAGACGTTCAGCGGCTTGCTTGGCCGCGGCCGCCTTGGCTTCAGCTAGTTTCATGGCCTCAGCCCGACGAGCCTCGGCCTGTTTCAACGCCTCCTGCGTTTTTGCGGTCTGTTGGGCCGCTTTCTCTGCGGCGGCTACGGCCTGGGCAAGCTGCTTTTCAGCCGCCGCCAACTCGGCTGCAAGTTTTTCGGCCTCCGCTTGACGGGCCGCGGCTTCTGCCGCTGCCGCCTTGGCCACCATTTCAAGTGTCGGCGGATTCTGGGCCAACTTGGCAACCTCGCTCTTGTCTTCCAAATTCCAGAGCCGTATTTCGCCGGTCCAATCGCCTCCGGCGACACGTCGTCCGTCGTGCGTAAAAACGGCAGCCAACGTGATATCGCGCATCGGCCCCAAGGCAACAAGTTGTTTGCCGTTTTGGTCCCAGACTTTGATGTGCTTGTCACGACCGGCCGTAACAAGCCGCCCGTCGTGCGTGAACCGCACACAGGTCGTCCCGCCTCCGTGGGCTTTCCAGCTTTTAATCTGTCGCGGGTTCTGCATCTCCCAAAGCCGCACGGTGGCGTCTTCACTGGCGCTGGCCAACACGTTGGAATCCAATCGCCAACTCACCGCGGTGATGGCACGGCCATGTCCCTTGAGATTGGCGTATTCGCGTCCCGTGTCGGCTTCCCAGACAAACATGCCGCCGCTTCGGTCGGCTGTAGCCAACAACACACCGTCGGGGCTGAATTCCAAGGCGTAAATCCAATCGGTATGCTTTCGACTTTCGTACACCAGCGAGCCGTCGGCCGTGGCATACACGCGAACCACCTTTGATGGCCCACCCAAAGCAACCAACGAATGGTCCTCACTGATGTCGGCCGCTAGCACCACGTCGAGTTCGTCGCCGATTTCGAAAACGCGGCGTCCCGTTACCACGTCGAACACAACCACCCGACCGCTCTTCGCCGCATGTCCGCCACCGGCCAACAGCAGCGAACCGCTACGGCTGAACCGCAAAACGTGGGCAATGCCTTCGGGAAACGGCAACACACCTAAAAGCTCGCCCGTGTCGGTGTGGTAGAGCAAAATCTGATTCTGCCCCGCCACAGCGGCCACCGGGGCCCAAGGGCTCGCCGCAATGGCGGTCACCGGAGAAGTCGCGGGGGTGTAAACAACCGGCTGTCGCGACAACCCCTGCGGCATTGGCGGCGGACCTTCCGGCTTCGCAGAGCCTGCCGAAACCGTCAGATCGATCATCGTTTTTTTCGGTAGCTTGGCTTTCGAGTTCGCGGTTTCCAAAGCGCCAAGCTCGATCCATCGCCGGATGAGCGCCAGTTGGTCATCAGGCAATTTATCCGACTCGGGCGGCATCTCCGGCTTTTCCTGGTGCGAAACAAGTTTCCAGAGTCGCGAGCCATCCGGGTCGCCCGGCACCACCACGGCCCCGCCAG
>WGDQ01000330.1 GCA_015493185.1 Planctomycetaceae bacterium | reverse complement strand
GGCCAGGAGTTCGTAGTGTGATCGAGATCAAACACAAGATCACCGGTGCTGTGCTGCTGCGAATCGATGCGGATTCGTGCGAGGGCATCAAGCTCGAGAGCAGCAAGCTGCGCGGGGCGAATCTCGTGGGTGCCAACCTGGCCGGCGCGAATCTCGGCAACAGCGATCTTCGCGATGCCGACCTGCGCCGGGCGAACCTTCGTGGTGCCCGACTGCACACGACCGCCTTGGGTGGGGCGGATTTGGCCGAAGCCGATCTCACCGAGGCCAATCTCACCAACGCAATGCTGATCGGCACCAACCTGATCGATGCCAAAATGCGCGGTGCCATTTTGCGATACTCGCAGGTCACGGGGGCCATTTTCTGCAACGCCGACCTGAGCGGCGCCGATCTGAGCATGGCCGACGTACGGGCCAACTTTCGCGGGGCCGACCTCCGTGAGGCCGACCTCCGGGGTGCCAATCTCAGCGGTGCCAACCTCAGCGGCGCCAACCTCGAAGGGGCCAATCTCACGGGTGCGAACCTCACCAGCGCGCGAATCGTGGGCGCCAAGCTCAACCGCTCGGTCAGCGCCGCTGGCAAGCGGGCCGCTGCTCCTCGCCCGCCCCGCTCGGCCGCCAAACGACCCTGGTGGCGCGTTTGGGGTTGAAGAAAAATCGCGCCTTCAGAAGAAAACCGCACCGCGAAAATGAACTGCCCCGCCGAAGTGCCTACAATGAAACGCATTGCCGGCCGCGGTTCGCAGCAACGGTCGTGGCCTGCCGTGCCGCGCGTGCCAACCGCGCGCGAGCGGCAACGCTTCATCTTCTAGCTCACAGCCTGGCATCCTTTTTCATCGGAGGGCTGTCCGGCATCTTTTACAGCGACGGCGAAAACGGATGACCTGGGAAGCGGTATTCGCGATCGCGGCCACATCGTTTCTGGTCGGCGGCACGGTGTTCGTCCTATTGCTCGGACGCATGTCGGGCGGCCCCGTCGCACGCGGTGCGCTCAGTTCGAGCGGCTCGTTGCTCGATCAAACAATCGAACTGACGCGCGAAAAACAGGCCCTCGAAAAATATCTGGCCCAAAGCCGACGCGTCGAAGAAGCGCTGCGGCGTTCCGAGGAAAAATACCGTGTGCTCGTCGAAAACGCCAACGACGCGATCATGATCGCCCAGGATGGCATTATCAAATTCGCCAATCGCAAGGCGGCCGAGCTGCTTGAATATCGTGTCGACGAAATGCTCAAAGTGCCGTTTCCGCAGTTGATCGCCGAGGAAGATCGCCAACTGGTGCTCGACCGATATGCACGCCGCATGCGGGGCGAAGAGGTGCCCAACCGCTATCCGTTCCGCGTGGTGAGCAAAGGCGGGCGACTCATCTGGACCGAAATCAACTCGGTAATTATCGACTGGGAAGGGCGCCCCGCCACCTTGGCCTTTCTACGCGACATCAGCGACAAGAAAAAAGCCGAAGACGAACTCTTGCGCAGCGAGGCCCGCAACCGGGCCATCCTCGACGCAACGCCCGACTCGTTGTTCATCGTTGATCGAAAGGGCACCTGTCTCGAGGTGCGGGCTCGGGAAGAATACTTTTTCGTCTCGCCTAGCGAGGTGATCGGCAAAAACCTTTCGGACTATTTCCCGCCGGAAATGGCCCGCCGCTTCCTGCGCAGCATCGAGCGAACGCTCGAGACCAACGAAATGCAGACCTCGGAGCTGCGGTTGCCCACGCCGTTGGGCCTGCGGCATCTGGAGTTTCGCGTCGTGGTTTACGATCCCGACTCGGTGTTGTTCATCGTTCGCGATGTTACCGAGCGCAAGCGGGCCGAGGCCGAATTGCAGGAAGCCAAAAAAGCGGCCGAAGCGGCCAATCGGGCCAAAAGCCGTTTTCTGGCCAACATGAGCCACGAAATACGCACGCCCATGAACGGCGTGATCGGCATGACCGAGCTGGCATTGGCCACTGAATTGACCAACGAACAGCGGCGCCTGCTCGAAGGTGTGCTCGAATCGGCGGCCTTCATGATGTCGCTGGTGAATACGATTC
>WGDQ01000329.1 GCA_015493185.1 Planctomycetaceae bacterium | reverse complement strand
ATCGGGGGCCCTCGATCAGCCGTTGCGAGTGGCTGCGGCCAACTGGCACGCGTTGGCGCGGCTGGCCGGCCGATGGGCTGCCGAAGGACCGGCCATGCTGGTCGACGTGGGGTCGACAACAACCGATTTGATTCCGCTGCTCGATGCGCGACCCGTAGCGCAGGGAAAAACCGATCCCGAACGACTGGCCCGAGGCGAGTTGGTGTATACAGGTGTGGTTCGCAGCCCGATATGCGCCGTGGTGGCGGCATTGCCGTGGCGTGGGCATCGCTGTGCCGTGGCGCAAGAGTGGTTTGCCACAACGCGCGACGCCTATGTGATGCTGGGCGATTTGCCGGAAGACGAGCACTCGTGCGAAACGGCCGATGGACGACCGGCAACGCGGCCGTTTGCCTGGGAGCGGTTGGCCCGCTCGATATGCGCCGACCGCTCGATGTTCGATGAGCACGACGCGCTGCGGGCGGCCGAGACCGTGGCCCGTGCACAAGTGGCCAAGATCAGCGTGGGCGCGCGTCAGGCGGCCGGTGCCTTGCCCGGCGAGCCGCAGGCGGTTGTGGTTTCAGGGCAAGGTGAGTTTGTGGCACGTCGGGTGGTCGAGCGATTGTGGCCCGATGCGGCGGTGGTGTCGCTCGCGCAGCGGTTGGGGGCCGGCGTGTCGCAATGCGCTACGGCGCACGCGCTGGCGGTGCTGGCAGACGAGGAGCTGGGGCAATGAACCAAGGGCCGCTTGTGGTGAAGTTGGGCGGCAGCCTGCTGGACGACGGACATCTGGCGCGGCGGCTACGGGCGTGGTTGCAATCGCAGGGGAATGGCCCGATGGTGTTGATCGTTGGTGGCGGCGGCGCGGCCGACTGGATTCGCGAGGCCGAGCGGCTGCACAAGCTGTCGGTCGAAGCGGCGCATCGTATGGCGATTCGGGCCATGTCGTTCAACACGCAGTTGGTGCGGGAGATGTTGCCCGAGTTGGCGTATTATCGCGGGGGCATCGAAGGGCTGCGGCTGCCGTGCTCGGCACGGGTGCTCTACGACTTGGCCGATTGCGAAGACGTGGGAATGATGCCCGCTGGCGAAAGCGGCGGCCACGACGGTCGCTTTGTCGATGAGCCCGCCACATCGGGCGAATCCGTGGCAGCGGAACGGAACCCGCAAGGGCCGCACCTGCGAGAACCGAACCTGCAAGGACTGGATCCGCGAGAACTGGACCCGCAAGGGCCGAACTCGCGGAGAGCCGACTCGAACTCGAATGCCGGAGAGGCCCGGGGCCAAAACCGAACGGCGAGGTTGCCGGTTGGTTGGCATGTGACGAGCGACTCGATCGCCGCCTGGCTGGCGAAGCGACTCGCCGCGACAGAGTTGGTGCTGCTCAAGTCGGCCCTGCCGGCGGCGGACAGCGTCGAGGATTTGTCGCGATCGGGCTACTGCGATGCGTACTTTCGTACGGCACTGACGGGCGTGGCTGTGGTTCGCTGTGTGAATCTGCGCTGCGAACCGCCGGTCGAGAAACGGATTGTCTGCCGTAGCGAAAGGCCGGTCGTCCAGCAGCCGCGGGGCTGAACCACCGCAGGCTCGAAACGCGCGGCCGGACGTAATAAGACGTACCGGCATAACAAAGAGATGCACCGGCGCCGAAACCGCAGGCCGACCGCATGACAATGATCGGGCCGTATGGGAGAACCGCGACGGGTTCGGTTCAATGGTTAGTCCCACCACCAGCGGTTGGGATCGGTGGGCCCGAGCTGTTCGCGGATTTTGGCTAGTGCCGGTTTTTCACGAACCTGGTCGATCAGCCCCCAGGTGTTCATTTGCACGCCGCCCGAGGCGCTGATGAGCCAGTGGCGGCCCTTCTTCATAACGCTGGCCTGCGTATCGACGCGGCGCGGGGCGGGCCAGCGGCTGACGGTGAGTTTTTCGGCATCGAGCAGGTGCGACAGCGGGCAGTGTGCTTTTTGAGCGAGTTGCTCTTTAACGATCAGCGACGCTACGAGCGCCAGATCGACGCAGCCTTGTAGCTCGCCGAAGACGGGCACGGCCAGAGCCAGGGCGTCGTAGTGCTGCGTCATTTGGTCGGCCCAACGCTGCGCGGCCGGGTTGGCCTGTGTCGAACGCCGGCGTTTGCCATCAGGCGAGAAGAAGTCTTCTTCGGCCATGGCGCGAATGCCCTGCCCTGAGAATTCCCATGCCATGCCGGCGGGGTCTTTCGAGATGCTGTCGTAGTTGGGGGCGAGCCACCAGCGTGGGGTCATGCTGCCGCGGGTGCTGGCCAGATGCAGATAGCTGCGCATGCTCGGAACCGGCGAACGGTCGAGGTTCATTGCCAATCGCTTCATGCGGTAGTCGGCCGCGACCATCACCTGGGCGAAGTGGCTGGTTTCGGGCACGCCGCCCACGCGAATCATTTGCGGTCCGAGGGCCTGTTGAATGGCATCGACCGCCTGCGGGCTCATGCGTTTGAGCTGGCCGCTGCGCAAGAGCCGTTGGAGACGCTGCATGCCTTCTTGGGTGGGATCGATCGAGCATTCGAAGCTGGTTCCTGGCGCGGCCACGGTGCTGCGCAGCGCGACGATCAGGTCGTCGAGCTTCAGCACGGCACGGCCCGAGTGACGGCCGACGATGTTGCCCTGGGGATCGGTTTGCCAGCCTTCGGCGGGGCCGACGAGCACGATGTCTTGATGCTCGGGATACACGAGAACGTAGCGGATGCGTTGCAGTCCGGCCAAAAGCTGCAACGATTCGTCGACCGGTTTGCCTTGCTGCACGGCCCGGACGATCTGCTGTTCGAGCCGCCGGAGCGATACCTTGCGCAGCGGGCTGATGGCCTGGATGTCGGAGTCGATCGCATGACGGGCATCGCGTCGCATGCGTTCCAACTGTCGCTGGGCGTCGATGCTGGCGTTTTTCAACACGCCGTCGGCATTGATCGAGACGCCACCCACGGCGTTTTGCGAAACACCGATAACCGTGGTGCCACCGCCAGCCTGGGCGAATGCGGTTGATGAGGCGTAGAAGGCACAAGCAGCCAACACGAGTGCCGGGAGGATCACGCGACGAACGGTGCGACGCTGCCAATCGACAAACATGACGCAGATTTCCTCTGTGAAACGGGCGCAGACGCGAAGCGCTTGCGCTTGAGAAATGTCGAAATGTGTACCCTGTTCCGATGGTCGAGCGGACGTGAACGACCGATCGCCCGCAGTGGCCGGAAGGCTTGCCCTGGCGGAGTTTAGCACTTTGCCGGCCGGGCTGGCCACGAATTGGCTCGTCTTTGTTGGTTTTTGACCGAATCTTCCAATTTGACCGACCGGTGAGCGGTTCGCCGTTTTCGACCGTGCCGCTGAGAGCCGCCCGGCGGAAAAAAACAAAAACCGCTGTCCGGTCGCGAGGGGCTGTCAGTCCTCCTGCTTGGCGGCCGGCCAAAGCTCGACCGGTCCGTCCGGTAGGTTTGCGATCGGCCCGTTTGGGCCGGCCCGTTTTGCCACGCACCAGCCAGCCCAGGGGCCGACGCGTGGCAAGTTCTTTGGCAAACTGCCGAGACGATACGGTGTTCGCATTCCATAGTAAGT
>WGDQ01000328.1 GCA_015493185.1 Planctomycetaceae bacterium | reverse complement strand
CTTCACACTGCCGGTCGCCCGTCTTCTTGGGCAGCGGCAAGTTCCGGCTTTCGAGGCAACGCACATATTCGTCCAGCAGGGCCTGCCACACGCGTTGCGGCCGAAAAACGTCGAGCACCCAGCGGCGGCCCGCCTGCCCATGCTGACGCCGCAGCTCGGCATTGTCTAGATACGTCGCAATGGCGTGGCTCAGTGCGTCGACGTCGCCCCGCGGTACGAGCATGCCCGTTTCACCATCCACCACCGAGTCCACAATGCCCGTTGAGCGAAAACCAACGACCGGCACTTCGGCCAAGGCCGCTTCGAGCGGAACGCTGGGCAAGCCCTCGCGATACGACGGCAATACGAAAACATCCATCAGAAAATAGTACGGGGCCGTTTCCTGCACAAATCCTGGAAGGATCACTGCCGCATCGTCGCGCAATTGCTGCTGCACTTCCGCCGCCACCGGATCGCCCGATTCGAAGTCGCCCAGAAGCACCAATCGGGCTCGCGGATGTCGGCGGCGCACGCGCTGAAACGCCTCGGCCAGTTCCTCAATGCCCTTATCGCGCACGAGCCGCCCCACGAACCCAATCACCGGCGCGTCGGGCTCGATTTCCCACTGAGTGCGCAACTGCGCCGCCTGCCGACGCAGCGTCTCGACGGGCTCGAAGCGGCCCGGATCGACGCCATTGCACGAACCAGCCCCCAACACCGTGGCCTTTCGGGCCGCTGCCGGCACCAGATCGGTGTAAACCTCCTTCAGGCTCTTGCTCACGCAAATCACGCGATGCGCCAGCCGCGTGGTCCACCACTCGGCCCAATGGAGTATGCTTCGCTTCAGGCCCGTGGTCGTTTCCAGTCGCAAGCCATGCAGCGTGTAAATTCTCACCGGCACGCCGGCCAGCCAAGCCGCCGTCATGCCCAGCAGGGCCGCTTTCATCGTGCCTGCGTTAACGATCTCGGGCCGCAAACGCCGCAGCAGTCGGACCAGTTGCAGCAACGATCGCACGTCGGCCAGCGGTGCGATTTCCCGCTGCATCGGAACCGCCTGCGCACGCACGCCTTCCTGATTTGCGATCCGTTGCAACCCCTCGCCGGGCGACGAAACCACTGTGATGTCGAAACCGCATTCTCGCAGATAACCGGCCTGCCCGCGCAAGAAACCGCACGCCAGCGAATCAGTGAGCAAATACACCAATCGCGGCCCGCGTTGCGTTGGTTCGGCCGAGTTCGAGCAGTTGCGGCGCGCCATAAAATCTCACGGTGTCGCGTTCATGACTTCGAATAAGCTACTCAAAACCGGAAGCCCCCGACCCGGGCTGCTGAAAAATCCGGCCGCCTTGCGAGCGGGTTGTTCTGCTAATCGCTAGGATCGGGAGGCGAAAGCAAAGATCGCTGTTCCAAGTGTTTTCACTGTCCACCGGTCGCCATCCACCGGCGATTCGATAGGCCCTTCTTTCCTTTCTTTCCTTCGGTTTTTTCCGTTCCGACAACCGGTCGGATCGGCAGCCCCGCACGGTGCGCCGCTCTTCGGCCCCGCACGGCGTCGTATTCAAGTTTACCGGAAAGGTTTTTGCCCGAGGGCTGTTGCGCGGGTCGTACGCAACCGCTCGCAGCCAAAATCCGTTGTTTCGAGGGGGCCCGCTACGCAGCTTTAGCCGGTCCAACTTCCACGTTCGGCCCTCGCGCTAACAAGGTGCTGCCGCATGCTGTTTTAGCCATTGGGCCGTTCGATCGCGAATGTTCTCATAGAACGCCACGCGGCGTTGGCGCAGCGTTTGTTCCTCGTACTGTCGAGCCGTTTCCAGATTTCTTGCCGAGCATCGTGTCAGACGCGGTGCATCTGTGGCAAACTCGTAAATCTTCTCGGCCAGCGCCGTGGCGTCGCCCGGCGGCACCATATCTTCGGCCGGCAACAGCTCGGGAATGCCCCCGGCGGTTGAGCCGATGCAGGGCAATGCTCGGGCCATCGCCTCGATCATGGCCCGCGGCAGCCCCTCTTGAAACGATGGCAGCACGAACAGGTCGGCCCGGTCGAGTTCTTCACGCACGGCTGCGGCCGAGGGAAGCTGACCGAGAAACCGTACCTCGTCACTCACACCGGCGCGTCGAGCCCGTTGTTGCATGTCGGGCAGGTGCTTTCCGCCGCCCACAAACGTCATTTCCAGCGGCAACCCTTTTTGCACGCAGCAGGCCACCGCATCGATCAAGATGTGCGGGGCCTTGTACAGCGTGGCCAACGTGCCCACCATCACCAGCCGAATCGGCCGTGGCACCGTATCGTACCGCCGGGGTTGGGTGGCCAAACTCTCGGCCGGCAACACGATACTCGAATAGTTGGTCGTGTAGGCGCCCTCTCGGACCGGATACCTGCGCTGCAACGCTTGCTGCGTCACGTAGCTTGCCGCCTCGGCTTGCCGGCACTGCCGTTTCAACTGCCGTGTGAACCACCAGCGGTAGAAAGGGCGGAACCGCCCGCGAAACGCGCCCGGCGCAAACGAATCGTAGGGATCGCCCAGCACCTCGGCCGCGAAGGGCCGGCCCATGGCGTGCAGCGTTTGCGAAGCGATCCCTCCCACAAGACACGGTATCCGCACAATCGCCGCGGGCGCCTCGCTCGTGGTTTGGCGAACCACCTCGGCCGACGTTCGCCAGTGGCGCACCAGGTCGACCGGCGAGCGGAAATCGGGAATCGGCCGCACTTCGACCCCCGGCCCGGTAACCTGCTGCCAATCGTCCGGCACGCGATCGCACGCGGCCGCTCGGGCAACCACCCGCACGCCGTCGAACACGTCCAGATACCGCTGCCAGAAGGCGTAGGCGACCGAACCGTTTTCGGTCCAGTACGTGCCCCCTTTATCACGGAGAAAGTGGTAGCCGGTCGTAACCAGTACGTTCATCTATCGCGTGCCCGCCGCTGCTTTTGTTGGCTGAATTGTCACGTTGAAAGAAAACTCTCTGTTGAAAGAAACGAACGGCTTGTAGAACCCCCGAAAAACGACTGTCCGACGAACAGAATCAAGAATCAGGCGGTGCTGCCGCACCAACGGCGATCGTCTGCAATTCGCCATGGCGCCAGTCAGCAGCGGCCTCCTCCACCGCGTCTTTTTTTCTCGCACGAACGGTGAGCGCCGCTCACCTTCGATCACTGCTCCGCTCAGAAAAAGGCTCGCGTGTTGCTTCGCTTTGCCACAGCGATAGATCCAAGCCCGTTAGCTCTGCCAACTGCCGGTTGTAAGGTTCGTAGGAAGCCTTCAGTTCCAGCAGGGCGCGATCGTCCTCGGCACTTCGCGTCGCGGTGTCGCCGTTTTGCAAGAGCAGGTAGCCGCGCTTCAGCACGGCTTTCGTCCGGCCGAGCGGCAGCAGTCGCGCGGCCCGACGCGCCCAGCGGTGCACCGTCTGGTTGCGGATCGCCAGCGATTCGTTTTGCGCCACGAACTCGTAGCGATCGTAAAACGTTTCGTCGATCTCCAGCCACCGGGCCAGCCGGCGCATGAACTCCCGCGAGTCGGCCCGAATCGACTCGAACAAGAACACGCCCACACGGGGGCGTCCCAACCGCTCGATCCAGCGGCGCAGGTAGCGAGCATACTGGCCTTGCTCGATCTCCGTTTTCAAAACCGCCGATGGCCTGGCCAGCACACGATCCAGTGCGTGCGGATCGGGATCGCGAATCAGCTCCAAGTATCTCGCGAACGTTACCCGACGATCGAGCAGGGCGAGGTTGTTTTTCGTGTACCGATACGACGAATAAAGCCGCTGGGCCGGCTCTCGCAAAATGAAGGCCACCTTCGGTCGGCTCGGCAGTTCCGCCAAAACGTCCAGGGCGGTTTGCTGGTAAAGATAGTGTGTCGTGGCTTCAAACACGATGTCGGCCCCGCCCGCGCAGTGCGCGAAGAATCGGCCATAGCCCTCGATTCCATGGTCGTGTACGTTGGCATCGGGACGCAGCAGCGAGTGCCCGCGGTCCATCAGGTAAAAGGGCTCTTTCACCGCTGCTCCGCATGCCTGCGGGTGGTCGGCCAGCCAGCCGAACACACTGCTTGTGCCGCACTTCGGGGCACCGCCGAGCACGAAGTTGGGAAGCATCGGAACCGAAAGCTAGGCAGGAATCGAGTAGGCGAAGCGAAACAGAAAGAAACCATCTCAACGGCAACCGCACGCGACCACGCGGTGCACTCAAGCAACCGGACCGGCCGCCGCCGAACCTCGCGCCGTCGTGCCCGCCGGCAATGGCGCCAAGGGCCGCTCTCCACCGGGCAGCGCGTCGCGCAGATGCGCGGCATCCACCACCCGACGACGCGAACCCAACAAGGTGACCATCGCCGGCACCAGACCGGTTTTGAAAATGGCGAATACCAGGTTCGACGAGTCGCTGCTCAGTAGCGTGAAGCTCAAACGAATCAAAAAGGGCAACATCAACAGCCGCATGTCGACCAGTGGCAGCGATGTCCAATCGTAAAGCCATCGCCGCACGCGTCCGGCGGCCATGGCGGGCACCAGGAAGATAAGCGGTACGCCCCAAATGCCGAAGTTCAACATCGCCTCGCCAGCCAGGCCGTAAACCCGCGTGTCTGACTGCCCCCGACTCCACCGCTCGCGTCCGTGGATCAGTTCGGTTCCCTCTTTTTTCTTGGTCGGCGGTCGCTCAGGCCAAATGGCTCGCGGAATGAGCAGAGCCACGGCCCCCACATAGGTTCGGCCCAGCGCATACTCGTAGTCGGCCTGCCCGTCGGTTAGCCGATAGAGAAAAAACGCTTGCACGTCGCACCGCGACAAATCGCCCAGCAACACGGTTTCGAGCGACCGTCCGGTTCGCTTTTCCAATTCGTCAAGCGCCACGCCTTCTTGCAGGGCCGAAACGGCCTTGCGCCCCAACGATTTGTAAAAACCATACACGTACATGAAAGCCAGCATCGCCACCACGCCGCCCACGAGCAGCTTCTTCGGCATCGGCCGCACAAGGAAGTGCATGATCCCCACGGCCCAAACCAGCGCGAAAATCGTCGTGCTGCGGCTGCCGCGCAAGCCACCAAACAGCAATTGCAACACGAAAAACACCGTCAGCACGCCGAGCACGCTCAGCCAGCCGGGCCGCTTGCGCCGGCTCACCACAAATGCCGCATACCCCATCACCACCAGGATGGGAAAGCTTTCCGAGATGGCAAACACGTAGCTCATGCCGGCGAATCCGCCGCCCGTGTTGCCCAACGGCGCTGAGCGGCGCGACTCATACGATTCGATGTAGCCACCGATGCCACCGAAGCGCATGTACACAAACACCTGCGCCGCCAACGTTACCAGCAGTGCCACGGCCAGCACGTTGGCGAATCGCTTCGAATCCAGCTCCCACGCGCTCACGCGCCGGACGGCTGCCGCCCGGCGGGGTGAACCGCTGAACCAATTGCGGGTCGCACGATACAACACCAACCCCACCGCGTTCAAAGCCGCCATCATCCCTAGCCAGGGGCGCCAGTCGGGCGGCGGGATCACGTACGGCATCTTGCCGTCCCATGCCACGTAGAGCAGCGGTGAAAGAAAGAAGAAGTGAAAACCGAACAGACCGATCAAACCGATCGGGTCGTACACATCCATCCGCCCGCGAAACCATTCCACCCCATCGGCCGCGCACAACACGCCACACACGAACAGCGGCAGCAAAAACCAGTGCGAAACGTCCTCGTAAAGGGCGACCATCATCACTTCCACGAGCGCGCACAGCAAGGCCGCCACGGTCAGGTTCGTGGCGTTCAGCCGCACCGGCGCAAATCGGCGGATTGTTGGTCGTGATGTCACGAGAGAAACCTCAGAAACCGACAGCCGAAACGCCCCGGGCATTTCGCGAACAACTGCCGCGTTTCTCGCCACGGCCACATGTGGCAACACCCGGCACGCCCGCTGCGACGCTCATCGCAGCAACACTCACCTTCTGAG
>WGDQ01000327.1 GCA_015493185.1 Planctomycetaceae bacterium | reverse complement strand
TACTACGACCGCTACAAATTGGACGACAAGGCGGCCGACTACAAAGAGCAGTACGACCGGCTTACGGCCGAGATCGAAAAAATGCTGGCGCAGGTGAAAACGCTGACCGCGCGTCAGAAGGAACTGGAAAAAGGGGCCTATCTGTGGCAGCGTGAGAACGACCTGCGCGACTCGATGATTCTGGCCGGCAACACGCTGTTTGTCGGCGGAGCGGGCCGTGTGATTGCTGTCGATGCCCAAAGCGGCAAATGGCTGTGGACCGGTGAGGTCGAAGGACGCGCCAGCGGCCTGGCCGTGTGCGACGGACGGCTGCTGGTGAGCACCACGGCCGGCACGATTCATTGCTTCGAGCAAGGCACGCCCCGGCACGTGCGGCAACGCGTGGCACCGGAGCTGCGACACGATCCATATGGCGAGGACGAACTGACGCCGGTTTACGCGGCCGCGGCACGGCAGATTGTGGCCACCACGGGCATCGACAAAGGCTATTGCCTGGTGCTGGGGTGCGGCAAAGGCCGGCTGGCGCTGGAGCTGGCGCGGCGCACCCATTTGAAAATCTATGGCATCGACCCCGATGCCGAAGACGTGGCGGCCGCGCGCCGCGCGATCGACGCCGCCGGACTATACGGGTCGCGTATCACGATCGATCATGGCTCGCTCGATCGGCTGCCGTATCCCGATTATTGCGCCAACCTGATCGTTTCAGACGATGCCCTGCGAACGGGCCGGCTGGAAATGCCGGTGGAAGAGCTTTATCGGGTGTTGCGCCCGCTGGGTGGCGTGGTGATGCTGGGCCAACCGGCCAACGCCCGCACGCGGTTCGAACGGCTTGATGTGAAGTCGATTGCCGCGGCGCTTAGCAGCGTGAAGGACGGGGGCGTGATCGAGCACGAGCAGAACCGGGGCTTGTGGATCTGGCATCGGCGCGGCGCGTTGCCCGGCGCCGGCGAGTGGTCGCACCAATATGCCGACCCGGCCAACACGGCCAACTCGAACGACACACGGGTGAAAACACCGCTGGGCATCATCTGGTTCGGACCGCCCGGGCCCGAACGCATGGTCGAGCGGCACGCGCGGGCGGCCGCGCCCGTGGCACGCGACGGCCGACTGTTTGTGCAGGGCGAAAACGTGGTGATGTGCTTCGATGCATACAACGGCACGAAGCTGTGGGAGCGCGACATTCCGGGCGCGGTGCGCGTGCGCGTGGATGTGGACGGCAGCAACCTGGCGGTGACGGAAAAAGGCCTGTTCGTCGCGGTGCGCGACAAAACATTGCGGCTCGATCCGGCCACCGGCGAAACACTGGGCGAGTATCACATGCCTTCGCCACCCGACGGAAAAGAGCAACGTTGGGGACCGCTGGCCACGGTGGGCGATACGCTTTACGGCACCGATGCCGAACCGTTGCTTGAAGAATATGGTGCCCGATGGCAAGCGGTTTCGGACGATCCGGTCGACAACCGCAAGGCATACGGCCGCTTCAATTCAGGCGGCGGCATGTGGCGGATGATGCAACGCTGGCCCGACTGGGGCCGGGAAGACAACTGGAAGGGATCGCTCACCGGTCGGATGATTACGAGCGATGCCTTCTTCGCACTGGATATCGCCACCGGCGCGCCGAAGTGGATTTATCGCGGAAAGATCGCGCATTCGGCCATGGCCATTACCAAAGAAGTGGTGTATCTGGCCGATGCCAACGTGGACGATCAGCAGCGGCGCAAGGCGGTGGCTGCCCGACGCGAACGATATGGCCTGCTCACGCACGAAAGCGAGCAGATCGACGACTACGCGATTTACGACGTCCGCAAGCTCGTGGCGATCGACAGCAACAGCGGCGAGGTGCTGTGGCAGCGCGTGGTGGACCTGAGTGGCTCGGGCGGCGACAAGCTGGGGCTGATGGCCTATCGCGGACTGTTGTTTGCGCTGGGCCACTTCAGCAATCACGACGGTTCGCAGTTCAGCAAGGGCGAACTGGCCTGGCGGCGCGTGACCGTATTCAACGCAAAAGACGGCTCGGACGTGTGGTCGAAAGAGCTGAACTATTTGCGGCGGCCGCTGGTGATTGGCGACGTGCTGATTGTGGAGCCCCGCGGCGTAGACATCCGCACCGGCGAGTATGTGACGCGAAAGCACCCCGTAACCGGCGAGGTGGTGCCGTGGGAGTTCAAACGAGGCGGCCATAGCTGCGGCGTTTGCACGGCTTCAGCCGACGTCTTTTTCCTGAGGTCGGACTCGATCAACTACTACGATTTCACCCGCGACACGGGCATGCTGCCGATCGGCGGTATGCGGGCCGGCTGTTGGATCAACATGATTACGGCCTGCGGCTTGGCGCTGTTGCCCGAGGCGAGCGCGGGTTGCACGTGCTCGTTTCCGATTCGTTCGACCATTGTGATGGCGCCGAAGCGGGAAGAACGTGCCTGGTCGATCTACGTGACCACCGCGCCGCTGATGCCGGTGAAACATTGGTACATCAATCTGGGTGCGCCGGGCGACCGCAAAGATGCGGAAGGCCGGGTGTGGTTCGGCTATCCGCGTTTGAACGTAGGCTATGGCGTGAAATTCGATCTTCACGAAACGTTGGCGCCGGGCGGGGCGTTTTTCTCGCACAGCCCCGAGGGACAACCACCCGCCGGCACGGAGTTGCCGTGGGTTTATGCTTCGGGTGTCGAGGGCCTGACCCGTTGCGAGATTGCACTGCGCGAGGCGGACGACGAACCGGCCACGTATCGCGTGACATTGGGTTTCTGCGAGCCGCTGCACGAGAAGGCCGGCAAACGTCGGTTCGACATCAAGCTGCAAGGCAAGGTGGTCGCCAAGGATTTCGATATTGCTGCCGAGGCGGGCGGCCGGCAACAGGTGATGGAGCGAACGTTCGAAGGCATTGCGGTGCGCGACCGATTGACCATCGAACTGGTGCCCCACGGCGCGGCCCCGGACGAGTTGCCGCTGCTAAACGCCATTGAGATCGTGCGCGAATGACCGGCGCCCCGGCTGCACTGTGTGGTTGATGCGTCGATCAGGAACGGGCACAAGCGGTCAGCTCTGCCGCTTGAGAAGCAGCTCTAAATAGCTGCGCCGCTCACTGCCAGATAACTGCATCTGCTGGGCCAGGGCGACAACGGCCGAGCGGGTAGCTTCGAGTTGGGCCTGATCGGCAACAAGCTCCAATTCGACGTAGGCGCCGAGACCTTCGACCTCGTCGAGCGCCACGCTCACATCGCGCCCCTGCCACGAGAGACGGTAAAGGCGTCGCTGTTTGCGCACGCGGGCCACCGTGCGGAAACCCAACGCTTCGAACAATTCGCTCAGCCGGGCGGGCAACTGATCCGCAGGCCCAAGGTCGATTTCGATTTCGCGGCGTGTTTTGGTCGTGGCGTCGAGCTTGGGGCCTTTGTAGGTAAGCAGTACGTTCTGCCCGCTCTGGCGGATGCGGAAGGCCTCGTCGGTCGCTGCGAAGTCGCGGCACGGGTGGGCAAGGTAAACGTCTTCCTGATGTTGCACGCCCCGTTCCACCGCACCCAGCGAAGCAAGGCTTTGTTCAAATGCCTGGCGGTCGGCGAGGGCGAATTTCATTTCCACTTCGTAGGGCATCGGCAGCACACTCGGCTGAGGTGGGAAAAGGAAAAAAACTGTGGGGCGGAATTAAGGTGCAAGGGCTGCAAAGAGGGCGAGAAAAAACGAAAGGCCGCATAAGAGCCGGGCAATGGATCCGTACGCGTGCTCCGCTTGCCCGACGTACCGCAGGCAGCGGAAGGGGCACTGCCGGTGCGGCCGAACGGAGGCCTATGTCTTACCCGGTGATGGCAAGAAACCCAAGCGGTAAAACGTGGCGGGGGCAGGCCTTGTGCATGCCTCAGAAATGCGTCGGAGACGCGCCCCAACCTTGCCAAGAAAAAAACCACCAAAAGCAGACGCAAAACGCGGGCGCGGCGAGCAAGCACCAGATGCGGCGGGGGTCCACTGACAAAAACAGGCAAGAAAGCGCTGTCGAAGAAGGGCCGAGAAGAGAAGAAACGTGGCGGCTCGGCGGTCGACGCCTACACCACTCAAAGCACGTCAGGAGGTGGCCGGATCGGCACCTAAGCGGCGCATCTTTTGGCGGGCACGGCTGAGCAGTGGCCCGACGCTGTTTTCGGGCATGCCGACATGCGCGCTGATTTCGCGATAGCTCTTGCCCTCAAGGTGGTACATGCGAACCACTTCGGCTTCGTCGCGATCGAGCCGCGCGATGAGCTGTTCGACCTGCTCGCGGTTTTCGACCCGCGAGTGGCCATTGCCCGGCGTGGCGGTATCGGCCCCTTCGATAAGCCGCGAGGCAGAGCGGTTTTTCTGCAAGCGTCGCACCACCACACGACGGGCCACGACCGTAAGGTAGGTGGCCAGGCTCGACTGACCGCGAAATCGCCGCAAGACGGCGAAATCGTCGCGGATGATCGCTAGAAATACCTCGGCGCAAAGGTCTTCGCGATCTTGCGGCTTGAGCCGCACGCTTTTGGCTTGGGCCGTATGGTTGACCACGTGCACGACCAGCCCCATGAACCGGTCGACGAAGTCTTCCCATGCCTTCGGCTCGCGGTCCAGGCATCGCGCAAGCAGTCTGCGATCGATGTCAGAAAGTACCACTCGAGCTGCGCCCTTCTAGCCGATCAGCGGCCGGTAACGCGACGGCCAGCCTTTGAGATAAGACAAACGACGGTGGTAGCCGCAGCGAATCGATATGCCCGCTGGATTGCCCCCCATCTACGTGACCCTTGTTCGATTCTAAGTAGCCACGCCATACGGAGCAAGCCGAGTAGATCAATAGGTTTAAGCAGCCAGACGCGCGGCCTGCGGGCCGACGTCCTTGACAGTTTGTCGGTGGGCTCTTAAGATTCGGGCGCCGCAATCGAGATGCTTGGCTAAACTGCTGTTTTCAAAGCACTTGCCGAGATCTGCCGCAGTTTGCTGGGCGGGACGATCGACCAGTTGAGAATTGGCCGGCAGCGGGGGCATCGTGGCCGTCGCGGGATGTTTTTCGCGCTGGCTCTGGGCCGATCGTCGCCAAAACGACGCTGGGCTTGCGGTCGAGCGGCTCGGACGTCGCGGCGGGGCGAAGCGCCGAACGGCGGAAGCGATTTCGCGATTTCTCGACCCGCGGCGCGTTGACATCGTTGATTGATGGTTGTGTGCTGTTATTGATTCCACTGGCTTTTTGTGCTTGATCGGGCCTCGAGAAAGGTCCGGACAGGGAGTTTGCTCAAAATGACTCATGTCGTCGCCGAGCCGTGCTTCGGGTGCAAATACACCGACTGCGTGGTTGTTTGCCCCGTTGAATGCTTCTACGAAGGCGAAAAGATGCTGTACATCCACCCGGATGAATGCATCGATTGCGAGGCCTGCGTGCCCGAGTGCCCGGTCGAGGCCATTTTCCACGAAGACAACCTGCCCGAGGAATGGGCCGAGTACAAAGAGCTGAACGCGGAAATGGCCCCTCAGTGCCCCGTGATTACGGAAAAGAAAGAGCCGCTCGCGGAAAGCTGATTCCACGCGAGTGGCGATTGACGGGCCACGAAAAAAAGCCGTAGTTCGCTGCTCTGCTGCGGCTCCTATTCGCACAATGCCTGCGGTGCCGTGCGCTGCGCGCCATGGTCAGCCTGGCGCGGTGTAGGGTGTTGCGCCGTGACGATGCCGGCCGGGGCGGCGCATTGCGCAAGTGCAGCGGGTCGATAGTGCGCTGTGACGCGATGCGCAATGGCGGTTTGGCCTTCGGCGGGTGATTGGAAGTAAAAGAAGTTGCCACGAACGGGCGCAAGGTCATGTCGCGGCGTTGCCACCTCCGATGAGCTTGCCGATTGAGACCTCGTGCTTCGACAGGCAACTGCGACTTGCAGCGGCAGTGCGCGAAAACCACCCCGGCGCAGCGCGCGGGTGTAGCGGCCATGCTGACGGTCGGTGCGCGCGGGTGCGGCAACGACAATAACGACAATGATGCCGGCGGGTAGCGAATCGACGCGTCTTGTTTCGGCGTGCCGGCGAGGTGCGTGCGAGCGGGCCCGCCGTGTCACCGCACTTGCTAACTGGCGGTTCGCAGGCACGCTGGTTTTGTTCGGGCTCGTTCGCTGGTTTTTTTCTTTTGTTCTTTCGCGTGTTCTTTTGTGCTTCGTTCTTTCGCAACGCGTCCGATTTTTCTTTTTTTTGACAGGCGACGACGGCCTGCGATGGCGGTTTCGCTTTCTGTTCATGCTTTGATTGGCACATGACGACATCGACTGCCCGGCCCGTGCCGGGAACGACGATTCCCTGCTACCAGTTCGCCTCGGACGACGATCTGGCCCGACACGTGGCGCAGATGATTGCGCACGTGATTCGCGAGCGCAATGCCGTGGGGCAAAACGCGGTGCTCGGGCTGCCGACGGGTTCGACTCCGGTAGGCGTGTATCGCGAACTGGTTCGCATGCATCGGGAGGAAGGGCTCGACTTTTCGGGCGTGGTCACGTTCAACCTCGACGAATACTACGGCCTGAGCCCCGATAGCCTGCAAAGTTATCACCGGTGGATGCACGAAGCGCTGCTGGACCACATCAACATCCGGCCGGAAAACGTACACATACCCGACGGCACGGTTCCGCTGGATCAGGTGGAGGCGTATTGCCGGGAGTATGAAGAGGCGATCAAGCGAGCCGGCGGAATCGACTTGCAACTGCTGGGCATCGGCCGCAACGGACACATCGGCTTCAACGAGCCCTTCAGCGGTCGCGACAGCCGCACGCGATTGGCCACGCTCGACCCGATTACGCGCAAAGACGCGGCGGCCGACTTCTTCAGCGAAGAAAACGTGCCGATGATGGCCATTACGATGGGCATCGGCACGATTCTCGAAGCCCGCAAAATCGTGTTGATGGCCCTTGGCGAGCACAAGGCGAAGATCATTCGCGACGCGCTCGAAGGGCCGATGACCGACCGCGTGCCGGCCAGCTATCTGCGCGAACACCCGGACGCCACCGTGCTGCTCGATGCGGCGGCGGCCAGCGGGCTGACGGCCGTGGCCACACCGTGGCTCTTGGGCCGCGTGGAGTGGACCGACGCACTGATCAAGCGGGCCGTGCTGTGGCTTACCGAGCAAAGCGACAAAGCGCTGCTGAAGCTGGACGATAACGATTTCCGCAATCACAACCTGCACCAACTGCTGCGACACCACGGACCGGCGCCGCGTGTGGCCCATCGCGTGTTTCGTTGGATGCTCGACACGATCGAGTATCATCCTGCCGGCCGGGAGCGACAGGCGGTGATTTGCTTCAGCCCGCACCCCGACGATGACGTGATCAGCATGGGCGGCACGTTGATCCGGCTAGTGGAAGACGGGCACGATGTCCACATTGCCTACATGACCAGCGGCAACATCGCCGTATTCGACCACGACGCGCGACGCATTGCCGATTTGGTGGCCGAATACAACCGCCGGTTCGATATCGATACGGACCGCTCCGAACAGCTCAAGCGGCGGGTGATCGAATCGCTGGAGCAAAAAGCGCCGGGCGAACCGGACATCGAAGAAGTGCTGCGCATCAAGTCGCTGATTCGTTGGAGCGAGGCCAAAGCAGGAGCCATGGTTTGCGGTTGCCGCGAGGAGAACCTGCACTTTCTCGATTTGCCCTTTTATCGAACGGGCACGATCGCCAAGAACCCGATCGGGCAGGAAGATGTGGCGGCCATTCGGGCATTGATCGAGCGGGTTCGCCCCGGGCAGATTTACGTGGCGGGCGATTTGTCGGACCCGCACGGAACGCATCGCCTGTGTGCCGAAGCGATATTTCGCGCCGTGCGGGAGATCGAGCAAGAGGGCGACATGCCGCGCCCTGAAGTGCTGCTGTATCGGGGGGCCTGGCAAGAGTGGCCGGCACATCAGATCGAAATTGCCGTGCCGCTCAGCCCGCGCGATTTGGACCTGAAGAAGGCGGCCATCTTCCGGCACGAGTCGCAGAAGGACTCGGCGCTGTTTCCCGGCCCGGACGATCCTCGGGAGTTCTGGCAGCGGGCCGAAGACCGCAACCGCGGAACGGCCGACGCCTACAACCGCATGGGCCTGCCCGAATACTACGCCCTGGAAGGCTTCGTGCGCTGGGACGGCAAACCTCTATGACGCACCGGCCCGTGCCGTTCGTTGCTAGCTCGCCAATAGGCCGGCCGCGCAAGCTGTTGATTGCGTGAGCAAAGGCAGGCGAGCAAACGGACGTGCGGTCACCCTCCCACTTCGGAGTTGCTTGCGGGCACGTGGGAACGCCGCAGCCGAACGAACGCGCTGGCGGCGCGCTCGCCGGGCGGAAGCGGCCGGGGGCGAGTGGCATCTTCGGCGGGACGGCAACAGTAAAAGACGTCCGGCTGAAGTGGGGCAGCCGAGGCGCTGCGTCCCCGGCAATGCGATCCGCCACGCAGCGGTCGACGTGCGATCAGGCGCGTTGAGGTGGCTTCCCGCACGTCGACCGGCAGGGTGGTTAACGTCCTCCTGCCGTGGCCGGCATGGGTTTGCGCTTTGGCGACGACGCGTCGTACGGATCGAGAATCGCTTCGTAGGCAATGCGACGGAATTCTTGGGCGTAGCGCGTGTCGACCGGCATGCGTTGGGTCATGGCGATGCCGATCATTTCTTCGCGTGGCGAGATCCAGAAGAGCGTGCTGGCCGCCCCGCCCCATCCGTATTCACCCACCGCGCCGGGCGGTTCGTCGCCGGTGGCTTCGACGCGCACCGAGAAGCCGAGGCCAAAGCCCACGCCGGGCCGTTTGACCAATCCGAAACCGATAGGCACCAGCTTTTCCGGCAGATGATTGCGGGTCATCAGGGCAACGGTTTCGGGCCGGAGGATTTGCACGCCGTTCAGGCGGCCGCCGTTGAGCAACATTTGGCAGAAGCGCAGGTAGTCGCGCGTGGTCGATACGAGCCCGCCTCCGCCGGAAAGCAGCGACGGCGACCGGCGATAAGTGCTCGATTCCGGCTCGTCGATCGGCACCAGCCCATCGCGGCCAGGTCGGTAGTTTGTGGTGAAGCGATCGAGTTTTTCCTCCGGCACGTAGAAGGCGGTGTCGCGCATGTCGAGCGGTTCGAAGATGTGCTGCTGTAGATAAACGTCGAACCGCTCGCCCGAGAGCACTTCGACCAAACGGCCCAACACATCGACCGCCACGCTATAGTGCCAGCGGCTGCCGGGCTGGTAAAGCAAGGGAATCTTGCTGAGCTTGTCGATCATCTGCTCAAGCGAACTGGTGCGGTCGAGCAGTTTGACGCTGCGGTACTGGCGGTCGACGACCGTATTGCCGAAATAGCCGTAGGTGAGCCCCGCGGTGTGCCGCAGCAAATCGCGAACGGTCATTTCTCGTTGCGGTTCGACCGGCGGCACGCTGCTGTCGCGCAGATCGCCCACCACTTTCAGCCCCTTGAGCTGCGGAATGAATTTCGACACGGGGTCGTCGAGTTCGAATTTGCCGGCTTCGTAAAGTGTCATTACCGCCACACTGGTGATCGGCTTGCTCATCGAATAGATGCGGAAGATGGCATCGCGACGCATGGGGCGTTTGGCTTCAACGTCCATGTAGCCGACGGCCTCGAAGTGGGCGATTTTTCCTCGCCGCGCCAGGAGCGTGACCACGCCGGGCAGTTTGCCCTCGTCGACGTAGCGTTGCATGGCCGGCCGGATTTCGGACAGTTTTTCGGCCGAGAGCCCCACGGCAGACGGCTCAGCCTGCGGAATCTCTTCGGCCGACAGGCGCACGTGCGGCGCCAGGACCGCAAGGATCGCAAACAACACAAGGGCGACGGCGGACAACTGGCGGGCGGGTGGAAACGGGCGTTTCATGAAAAGCGGTCTCCTACGAAAGGGCATTTTTTCCGATCGGGGCGCTGCGCGGGTGACGCTGTTCGAGCAGCGTTGTTCGGACGGCGTTTTCCGGGCAGCGTGGGGCGGACAACGTGACGCGGGCGGAATGATCCGAAAATATCGGCCTGAGCGGCGTAGTTTGGTTGCGTTGGGCCGCAATGGGCCGTTGGATTCGTCATGGTTCTCCTATTTTGTCGTGTCGAGCAGGCATGTGCCATCAAATTCGACCTTCGGGGCCGCCGAATGCGTCGGCGATGTTGTTGTAGTGCACACCGGCAACGGGCAGCGAAGAGCCGGCGCGACCGAGAACCGCTGAGTGGGCTTCTTCTCAATGGGCAGTGAAACCACTACGATGCAGATTTTAGCCAACCGCCGATGATCGGGGGCGATTCGCCTCGACTCGGAAGGTGTTTTCGAACCGGCCGGTGCCGGGGCAGTTGGCGCGGCGGCACGCCTTGCGTTCGCAATAGAGACCGATGGCCCAGATTCAAGAAGAACGGCAGCACGACCGTGCGGTGGAACCGCTGCCAGAAAACATTCGCAGCGCGCAACCGGGCGAGGGATTCGGCTATCGGGTCGAGCTGGCTTGGGGGCGTTGGCGCCGTTGGTATCTGCGGCATTTTCGGCCGGCTTACGTGCGCCGCATGGCCCAACGACGAGTGGGTGATCCGAGCGGATGTCCGCACGAGGTGCTCGATCCCCGCGATTTGAAGTTTTTTCGCATTCGCTGCGACTGCCACTGGAAGCCGGAAGACGATCCGTTCGGCTGGCGCGAGCGGCTGCCTTGGGCTCGCTGGGGACTGGCCGAATTGCAGTTGTTCGGATGGCCGTTGGCGGCGCTTACGGC
>WGDQ01000326.1 GCA_015493185.1 Planctomycetaceae bacterium | reverse complement strand
TCGAGCGTGGGCGCGGCCGGTCGTCCCCCAACCAGCCAACCGCTCATTTGTTTTCCAAATCCGCAGGGAGACCGCTCACAACGCCCATCTCACCATCAATCGAGAACGCATCCGGCGCACGGCAGTCGCGCCGCCGGCGGGCCTTCGAAGGGGCGTTGTCCTCCGAACTCTAGTTCACTTCTTGTTCCCCATGCCTCGTCGTGCCAACGAACCGCTGCCACGGGCTTGCATCAAACGCTTTCCAACCGGCACGAACCGCAGCTTCCGCCCAAACCAACTGCTGATTGTTTGCCTGGCAACACACCCCAACCCGTGGCTCGTTGCCCTGGGGCATCACTGCCCGAACGACCGGTTTTCTGATGCTCGACTTCCGGGCGTCCCGACCGCTTTTTCGACGGTGCGCTCCGCAAATCGCCGGCTCGCAAAATCGTCCTCCGACCGATGCGCGCCCCTGGGGGTCCGCTGCGCGCACGAAGCGCACACGTCCCCTCTCAGGAAGCCTAGCATCCGACGGCCCGTTGCGCAGCGCCCAAGAAGCTCAAAACGGCGAGATTCTCACCGCGTGCGATATGCGTCTGCCGATTGCGTCGAGTTTGTTCCCAAGCGGGCCTTTTGGCCATGGAACAAGAAAGAGGGTCAAGGTTTTCGCGTCTTGCGACCTCGCTGCCAGCAGCATATTCGGCTCGCCTAGCCACCGGTTCGATTCCCGCAACGGGGGCCAACCGCAGCAAGCCGGCAGGGCAACGTCGCGCGTCGTCCCATCAGCCCAGCACACAAGCCAGCGCGATACATTGCCGTTGCTCTTGGCGTGCTCCGTCGCCTGACCTCGATTTTCCGGGCCGACAACGCCGGGGCACACGGTGCCGCTAACGCTACAGCAGCGGACTTTCACCTTCTTGGAAAGCCACTTCCTGTATACTACAGAGTTGAAATTCGTGCCAGCAGGAGGCAAGGCAACCGAAAAAAAATGAATCTTCACGCCAACGTTTCAATCATCCGTGCCATTGCGCCAATCCCAACCACTTTCGCAAAACCGCCGGGTTTGACGCGCAGCCCGTCTTCCGCAAAAGGTTCGCGACCCCCGAAGGGCACGGTGGGGCTTTTCTTTTTCGTGCACGGCTTGCCGTCTATGGTGTCGTGCCGACCACGCCTGGCCCCACTTGCTTGCGCACTCTTGCTCGGGCTGTTTATTGGCACAACCACCGGCTGCGGGCAAGCGGCTGCCCCAGCGCCCTCGTCGGGTTTGTCGGGTTCGTCCGGTTCGTCGCGCGGTGCGGCCGCGCAACGGCCTGCTTCCGATTCGGCCCCCACGACCACCACGCCCGCTTCTCAGCCGGCGCAGGTGGTCGCCGCCACACCAAACGAAGCGCCGGAAGACGTTTGGGAAGCCATTTACCTACAAGACAGCAAAATCGGCTACACCCACACGCGGCGTCAGTGCATCCGCCAGGGCGGGCAAAAGCTCATCCGTATCACCAGCCAAAGCCGCCTGTCGCTCGAGCGCTTCGGACAAACCAGCGTGCAGCGTTTGCGAACCGAGTGCGTACAAACCGAAGCCGGTCACCTCCGAAGCTTCGAGGTGGTCGTTGAAACCGGCGACATACCGAGCCGCACGCGAGGGCACGTTGAAGACCGCCATCTGATCATCGAGTCCACCGCCGCTCAGCGCACCGTACGCCGCCAGATTGATTGGCAACCCGACACCGGCGGTTTCCATGCCGCCGCCGAAAGCCTGCGCCGTCAGCCGCTCGCGCCCGGCGAGCGACGCACGCTGCGGGCCCTCATGCCGCTCATGCTCGTCGTGGCCGACATCGAACTCGTGGCCCGCCAACAGCAGCTCACCACGCTCGCCGGCGGTGTCCGCCAGCGCTTGCTGCGCATCGAGAGCACAACCCGCTTGCCCGACGGCAACACGCTTCAAGAAGTTTACTGGACCAATCGCCGCGGTCGTTTGTTGAAAACCCGCGTCGAACCGCTGGGCATGATTTCGCTGCGCGTGCCTCGCGAACTGGCCGAGTCGGAAGACGACGCCGGCCAGTTCGATTTGGGGCTGGCCGCCATGATTCCGCTCGACCGCCCCTTGCCCGATCCGGCACGTTTGGATCACGTCCGCTACCGCGTTCGCCTGAAACACGGCGACCCGGCCACCGTGTTTGCCCGCAGCCCCTACCAAGAGGTTCGGCCTTCCGATCCGCACACGGCCGAAATCACCGTCTGGTCGCAACCCCAGAACACCCCGCAACCCGCCTCCAAGGCCCAAGCCACACCGGGCGATTTAGAACCCAACGATCTGGTTCAGAGCGACGACCCGATCATCGTCGCCCTGGCAAAAAAGGTCGATGGCACCAACCGCGCCCAATTGGCCCACCGGCTCGAACGCCTCGTCCACCACACCGTATCGGCCAAAAACTTCACCCGGGCATTGGCATCGGCCGTCGAGGTCGCCGAGTCGCGCGAAGGCGATTGCACCGAACATGCCGTGTTGCTGGCCGCCCTGGCACGCCAGCGCGGCATACCTGCCCGCGTGGCCATTGGGCTGGTTTACGTGCCCGGCGCGCAGGCCTTTGCCTACCACATGTGGAACGAACTGCTGATCGACGGCCGATGGCTCGCCTTCGATGCCACGCTGCCCGAGGGGGGCAGCGACGCGGCGCATCTGAAGGTATCGCATTCCAACCTCAAAAACGCCTCGGTCTATCTCTGTTTTCTGCCCGTCGCTCAACTGATCGGCCAATTGGAAATCGAAGTGATCGACTTCCAGTAGCGCGCAGTAACGGCAGTATGCAGCCCAACCCACCCGGCTTTCCGCACAGTGCAACACAACGCAACACAGTGCCGCACAGTACTGCACACCGGCCGGCCAGATCCACTTTTCACGAGCGCGCACAACCCGACCACGACTACCGGCAGCACACTT
>WGDQ01000325.1 GCA_015493185.1 Planctomycetaceae bacterium | reverse complement strand
GGAGATCGTACACGCGGCCGCACACATCAGACGGAAAGATCGCATGGTGAAAAGCTCCTCGAGCAGCAACGGACGTGCCCCAACCACAGCGCGCCCCCCTCGCGCCAGACGAGCACCAGTCTATTGAGCTTCGGCACCAGAAGCGAGCAGGCGGCCGGCGGCGGAAGGCGGAAAGCCCTGCGGCCTGAAGGGACACCCCCCTTCTGCCAAGGTGCCCGGAACTCTTCGGAAAAAAACGCCACCGGTTTGCACCATGCCGTTTACGGCGACCGGCGGCCGATTTTTTTCGCGGCAGCTTTTTCGCGGCAGCTTCAGGTCGCGAAGTCGAAGCGAACCTGCTTGAGCCGTTCTTCGGTTTCGGTCATCAGGGCATCTTCGGCCGGTTCGTCGACCGCTTCGTAGGTGACCGAAAAGCGGAGAAACGCCCCGGCGTCGTCCCAGGGCACCGTGCAGATGGAGTGCTCGGTGATGAGGTACTGGCTCGCCTCCTCGGCGGAGGCGAACTGCGGTCCGCCCTGCACGCCACGTGGGGCCGGCGTGTAGAGGAAGTAGGTTCCGCCCGGCATCCGGCAGTCGAACCCACAACGCCGGAGCACGGCCACCAGTTTTTCCAATCGCCGGCGATACTTGTCGCAGGTGCGTCGCGGAATCGAGTCGTCGCCGAGCGCCTCGATGGCCGCCTTCTGAATGGCGATGAACTGGCCCGAGTCGCTGTTGTCTTTCACATCGGCAAAGGCCCGCACGATGCGCTCGTGGCCGCAAACCCAACCGATGCGCCATCCGATCATGTGAAACCCTTTGGAAAGCGAGTGGACCTCGACGCCCACTTCGCGAGCACCCGGCACGCTGAGAAAGCTGAACGGCTCGCCCTCGTAGGTGAGCATCACGTGGGCCGCATCTTGCACCACCACAATGCGGTGTTCGTGGGCGAAGTCGATCACCCGCTGATAAAAGTCGCGCGGTGCGACGCGGCCCGTGGGGCTATTGGGATAGTTGAGCACCAGCAGCTTGGCCCGGCGCCGGATATCGGCAGGAATGGCATCGAGGTCGGGCAAGAAGTCGTTTTCGGCCACCAGCGGCAAGCCGTACACCTCGCCGCCGTAGTAGCGTGTGTGCGTGCCGGCCACCGGATAGCCGGGCACGGTCATCAGCGTGACATCGCCCGGATTGATAAAGGCGGCGGGCAACATGGCCAGGGCGGTTTTCGATCCGATGCAGTGGTTCACCTCGCTGGCCGGGTCGAGCTCGACATGGAACCAGCGCTTCATGAACCGCGCGGCGGCCTCGTTGAACTCGAGGATGCCGTTATCGGCATAGCCGCGGTTTTCCGGACGATGGATTTCGTCGGCCATCCGCGCGCGAACCGACTCGGGCGCCATTTCGTCGTTTTCGCCGATTCCGAAATCGATCAGCTTGCGCTCCGGATGATCGGCCATCGCCCGGCGCTTGGCGCGCTTGATTTTTTCGAACTTGTAGATCTCGGTGCCTTTGCCGTAGTTGGCCCCACCGATGCGCTCGGCGAATAAGGTTTGAAAGTAGGGATCGCTCATGATGGGCAAAAAACCTTTGCGATGGCCCGGTGCTTGTTGGCGGGCTGCTGAATGAAAACACGAGGCCCCGAAACGGGAACCCAATGCCGCGACGGCCGCGGGCCGCCAACGCTGCCGATCGGGCGGTGCCGTTTCGCACCAGGGCGGCCGTTTCATCGGCACGCGCCGCGTGTGTTTGCGGATGCCGGCCACTCGGAAACCAACGTACCAGATTCCCGTTCGCCGAAACCCGCGCTTCGACGGTTTCGGCCACGGCGCGACGATAGCCTACCGGACGGTCGATCGAGCGACAACCGCCCACTGCCAGTGCGCAGCGGCAGCGGCCGCAGACCGTTATACTTCGAAGCAAACGCTGGCTGCCGCGAAGGCTGTAAGTTCGAGCACACGGCATCGCGCAAGGGCACTGCTCGAACCGCAATCGCCGGCGCGCCGGCTGTATAAGAAGGTGTTTTCAAAATCCAATTCCGGCTTCGATCGCGAGCGAGCCGACCGGCTCGTCGTCGGTCTGCATCGACCCGTCCAAGCAGGATACGCCTGCTTCGCCCTCCTTGATACCTTGATACGACTGCCTGCTCACAGTCTCGGGCCTGAAAGCGATTTCGAAGGCATCTTTCTCAGAAAGCAAAGAGAGAGGAACCCGGCCAATGGTTCAGCCAGACGGGAGCCGGCGCCCGTTGTCGGCGCGGGCCGTCGTGCAGCAGTTGGAAAGCCTGCTTCAGGCCGGCGTAACGCATCTGCCGCGTCGGACCACGCCGGCAAAGGCCGACGATAACAACACGACGAGCAAGCCCCCACAACCCGAGTCGGGCGCGGCGGCCGCTAGCACGGTAGACCGCCACAAGGCGGACGAGTCGGCACAGACGACCGGCGATTTCGCGCAGCGCCCCGCGCCGGCGGCTGTGGCGGCCCAAAGTCCATCGATCACGAACCAGCCGCAGGAAGCACCCATGATGTCGAAATCCGTCGAACGATCGCCGAGCGACCCAGTCGCGTTGGACCGCCCGGACGGCGAATCGCCGGCGCGAGGTGGTTCGGCCGGCACGGCAGAGGCGCCGGCACGCACGACCGAGGGGGCGAAGCAACAGGGCGGCGGGCGGCAGAAGTCGATTTTCGAAGCGGCCTCGGCATCGCGCCCCCGCCTGACGCGCCAGCAGCGGATCGAAGCGCTTCGCGTGTTGCAAGAGAAAGTGGCTGCCTGCACGCGTTGCGCCGAGCTTGCCGCCACGCGAACGCAAACCGTGTTTGGCGTGGGCAATCCCGAACCGCGGCTTTGTTTTCTGGGCGAAGCCCCCGGCGCCGACGAGGATCGGCAAGGTGAGCCGTTTGTGGGGCGTGCCGGACAGTTGCTCACGCGCATCATCGAGGCATGCACGCTGCGGCGCGAAGACGTTTACATTCTGAACATTCTGAAGTGCCGGCCGCCGGGCAACCGCAACCCTCTGCCAAGCGAAGCGACCAACTGCCGTCCTTTCTTAGACGAACAACTGGAGATTCTCCAGCCAGAGTTCATTTGCTGCCTGGGAAGCGTGGCCGCTCAGAATCTACTGGCCACCGACAAATCGATCGGCAAGCTACGCGGAAAGTTTTACGACTATCACGGCATCACGGTCTTGTGTACCTATCACCCGGCCTACTTGTTGCGCAACCCGAGCGCCAAGCGGCTGGTGTGGGAAGACATGCAAATGCTGATGGCCCGAATGGGAATCGAGCTGAAGCGATGACCTGCTGCGGCCGGTTTGCGTGTGGGCACGCGCCCCGCAGTGCCGAGCGATGAGGCGGCAGCCGATCCGAAAAAGAGCCAAACGTGCCGATGTCGCGGGGCGATAATGTATCGCAGACACGCGAAGGGACGCGGCATGCGGTGGTTGGGGGCCATGCCGCTGCCGATGCGCGGC
>WGDQ01000324.1 GCA_015493185.1 Planctomycetaceae bacterium | reverse complement strand
AGCAGCTCTACCAACGACGCTACATTCACGCGCAGCAGGTCGCCCGCATGATTGGGAAACTCGCGATGATGTCGCGATTGGGCCAGCGCCACAACCACGTCGATCGCCTCGGGCAACGTCTCGGTCCAGCCGTCGGAGCTCAAGTCTGCCACGATGGGCGTCGTTCCTTCGGGCAGCGCGCGCTGATCGCGCGCAACGCCAAACACGGTGTGTCGTGCCGTCAATCGGGCACACAAATGCCGCCCGATGAAGCCCCCGGCCCCCGTTACCAAAATGTTCATCCGGCTAGTCCTGGTTCTTTCGCGTTCGGTACGTGCTCGAGCACAGCCCCAGTGGTGTCGAGCGTTTTCGGCGTCTCGCATGCCTGGAAGTTTTACGATGCGATGTTCGCTCGCCCGCGAGGCGGAAGATGAGAAAAAAACCCGGTGCGAGAAAAAAAGCCGCCTGACTGACGCGCCGCTTTGCGACCGTTTCGGCGGACATTCACGCGGCCCGCTTCACAATGCGGTAAAAGTGGTTGGTGCGCCACGCGTCAACCGGCAGCGAGGCGGCCTCGGCCACTTGCATGCCAACGTCGTCGAACATCTGCCGTACCTCTTCCTCCGGAAACCGCCGCAGGTGAAACGGGTCTTCGGCTCCCTCGGGCACTTCGAGTTGCTGATACCACTCGGGCGAGCGCTGGGGCCGCGGTGCTCCGGGCTTTTTCTCTCCCGACCAAATGGTGATCTGACCGCCAGGACGACAAACGCGCATCGCCTCGCGCAGTGCCGCACGAACGTCGAGCATGTGGTCCAACGAGGTGGCGAACACCACGTGGTCGAACACGTTGTCTCGAAACGGCAGGTACTCGCCCAGGCCGCGAAACTGAACGTAGTCGCTCGGCGCGTCGGCAATCAGCGGGTCGATGCCCACGAATCGGGTTCTGGGCGAATGATGCGTGTAGTGCGCGGGCCATGTTTGCGGGCCGCAGCCGATATCGAGCACCAGGCCATCGAAACCGCAAAACTGACTGAACTGCAGATAGTCGTGCCGCTCGCCCACGCCCAGGTTGTGTTCCGGGTCGTGCGTGTACGAAGTCAGCCCATTGGCTTGCAACTTCTCCCACACAGGCCACAGCTCGGACCACTGCTTCCACGAAGAAGGCGTCAGATCCACCGTGTGTTTCAATTGCCGGTACGTTTCACCGCAGCCGTGGCAGCGGATGTCCGTCGAACCGTTTAGTGCGAGTTCGACCCGACACGTGGGCACCGGGCAAGCAATCAGGCGGTTCAGCTCGTCGAGGCCAAGTTTCGGGGGCATACTGGTTCCCATTTGCAATTCCTTAACAATTCGAGAACTTCGGCCGCCGAGCCGGGGCCGATACCAAGACCGGGAACGCGAAACGCGCCGTCTTGAAAAAGCACTGGATGTTCTACACCCGCCACCATCACACGCGCCGTGGGATAGGGCGGAAACGTGTGTGCGCGAACAAAGCAGGAAAACCCTCGCGGGTTGACATCAGGATTCAACCAGCGATCGTTGGGATAAACCTGGCGATGGTACGACCCATCTTCCAACACCTGCGGTTGAGCACGAAGCGATCCTTCCACCAAACGTGGCAGTGCCTGGTCGAGCAATGCCTCTGCCGCGTCGACACATTTGAAGTACATGCTTCGGGCCGTGTCAGACTCATCGATCGGCACCGCACGCTGCGCCAGCACATCGCCGGTGTCGATTCCTTCGTCCATCACGTGCAGGCTCACACCCGTTTGCCGACTGCCCGATGCCATGGCGTAAACCAACGGCAAGCAGCCTCGGTTGTGCGGCAGCATCGAGAAGTGAATGTTCAGCGGCATCCGAAGCGGCAGATCAAGAATCTCTTTGCGCACGATGCGGCTGTAGGAAATCGACAACAACCAATCGGGCCGGCGCTGCTCGATGAATTGTCGGCCCTCATCCGAACTGACATTGCGGGGCTGAATTGTCGGCAAACCGCGCTGCGCGGCGGCCCGTTTGAGCGATTGGTACCATCGCCCCTGTTCAATGCCGTCGTCGTCGGGATTCAACACCACGCCCACCACCTCGATGCCATGAGCCGGCAGCAGGTCGAGCGCGCGAACGGCCAGGTTTTTATTGCCGAGCAGAATGGCCCGCATGGCTGGTTTCCTTTCCGGCAAAGGGCGCGTGCGGCGCGGGAAGGGGCGACTCGTACGCCCGGGCAATTTCAGACAGCGTGTACGTGGGCCGATGGTTCGCGCCGATCCAATCCAGCAATTCGATCAAAAGGCGACGCGCGCCGGGGCCCTCCGCCACGTGTTGCCGTAGCTGCTCGGGGTTGTGATAGTGCGGCTTCGCCCGCTCGTACCACGCCACGCTGGGCGTGTTGAGAAACAGGTGGATTGGGTGAAAGTCGAAAACCTTCAGCCCGGGGCGCGCCAGTGGCAAGCGGTCCAAACGCCAACGCCGCGCGGCATCCCTGTCCATTTCCATGTGAAAGCGATCCATGAAAAACAGCGGTATCGAAACCGTGTTGCGGGCAATGCGGGTCACACGACTTTCGGCGGCGAGATACTGCATTGCATTGGCGTCGTAGGCGATGTCGAACTGCTCGTACAGCGGGCGGAACCGCTCCGTAAAAAACAGAGCGTGCGAGCGCAAACCCCGCGCCTCGGGATAAATCTCCTTCAACGCACGGATCGGCGTTTCCAGGTCGGTCAGATCCGTAAAGTTTGGGTGCAGTGCGATTTCATCGGCCTCGATATCCAGCCGATCGGTGCAAAACACTGTGACCTTGCAGCCACGCGAACGAATCAGGTCCACCGCGTCGCGTACCAGCTCAACAGGTGCCCAATCGGTGTCGAGCGTCAGGGCGATCATGTTTTTTTCAACCTTCGCTTCGGGTTCTTGCTGTTTGCTCGGCTGCCTGGCTGCTCGATCCGTTTGCTCAAGCCGGCCCAGGCAGATCGCTTTCGTTGGGTTTTCGGCATGCGTTTCGCGCGGCGACCGCTCAGGCAAAACCTTCGCTGAAAAAAATGTTTCAAGGCACAAACGACCGCAACCACCACTCGAAACTCAGCAGCGACCAAATCAACAACCGGTGGTTCACCTGCCCGCTGCAATGTTCGTCGAGCACGGCGCCGACGTATTCGGGGTTGAGATAATCGTTGATTCGCGCGCGACGATCGCGCAACAGGCGGTCGACATACTCGATGCTGTCGCCCCGGAACCACGACGCGTCGGGTGCCGAAAACCCCTGCTTGGCTCGCTGCCGTGTGGCATCTGGTATGAGACGTCGCATCGCCTCGCGCAATACCACTTTGCCGTCGGCCGTGGGAGTTGATCGATAACGCGACGCCTTGCCCGCTTCGTCTTCGTCCACTCGCGGGGCTTCTGTCAGCTCGTTCAGCTTCATGCGGGGCGGCACGCGCAGGGCGAAGGCCACCAATTGCGGATCGAGAAACGGCACACGGGTTTCCAACGAGTGGGCCATGCTCAATTTGTCTTCCACCACCAGCAAACCGTGCAAGAACGTCTTCGCCTCGAAATACAACGAGGCGTTGACGACCTCTTCGATGGTTTTCAGTGGTATGTCGGCCCCGCGGAAAACGTCGCCAAACACTTCGAACGGATGGTGGTCGCCAATCGCCCGCAATGTTTCCTGGTTGAAGAACCGTGTCCGATCGGCATCGGGAATCAATCGTTGCCAATAGTCGTAATAGGCTTGGTAGTATTGCTGTGGGTGTTCGGCTTGCATGCCGCGGTAATAGCGCCATGGATAGCCGGCAAACAGCTCGTCGCCCCCGCTGCCCGAAAGCACCACCTTCACGAATTTGCTGGCCAGCCGGGCGACATAATAGTTCGGATAGCACTGCCCAACCCGCAGGTCTTCCAGGTGCCAGATCAGCTCGGGCAGCACGTGCTCCATATCGCCGGCGTGCAGCACGATCTCGTAGTGTTCGGTTTTGAAGAGATTGGCCATCACCTCAGCCGCCGGCCGCTCGTCGAAGCCCAACTCGATGCCCGAGGCGCTCGATAGATCGAAACCCGCAGTGAACGTATGCAAACGACGGATGTGCCGGGCGGCAACCGCCGTGATCGACCCGGAGTCGAGCCCGCCGCTGAGATACGTGCCCACGGGAACGTCGGCCACGAGCTGCCTTGTCACGGCTTGTTCGAACAGCCCGGAAAGCCGCTCGATCGTCTCCTCGTCCGAGGCGTCGAACCCGCTATGATCGAAGCGGAAATCCCAGTATCGCCGCTGCTGCAAGCCGTCGGCCTCGCGCAGATCGATGCGCAGCGTGCAACCCGGGGGCAGAAGTCGCACACCATCGAAAAGCGTGCGGTCGCTCAAAATGTTCTGGAACGTGAAATACTCGCTCAATCCCTCGGGGCACACCCGGGCGCTCAGCCCATCGTGTGTGAGCAGCGCCTTGATCTCCGAGGCGAAAAGAAACAGCCGATCGCCGTAGAAATAGTACAGCGGTTTAACGCCGCACGGGTCGCGTGCCAAAAACAACTGCTGGCGCGGTCGGTTCCAAATGGCGAACGCATACATGCCGTTCAGCTTTTCAAGGCATCTCTCGCCCCAGGCGTCGTAGGCTTTCAGCAGCACCTCGCTGTCGGTTTGCGAGTGGAAACAGTAGCCTTGCGCCTGTAGTTCGCCACGTAGCTGTTGGTAGTTGTAGATCTCGCCGTTGTAAATCAGGACCAGCTCGCCGCTCTCGTTCTGCATTGGTTGCCGGCCGGCCGGCGACAAATCCAACACGGCCAATCGCCGGTGGCCCAAGCCCACCGGACCATCAGTATAGTGACCCTCGCCATCGGGCCCGCGGTGCGCCATCACATCGGTCATGCGCACAAGCTGCTGCCGCGAGACGGGTCGGCCTCGAAGATCAACAATTCCGGCGATTCCGCACACGTCGTGTGTTTCCGATTCAAACACGCCGCCATCCGTTGCGGCGCGATCGTATTTGTTCGTGATTTCGATCGACGCACCGTTCGACAGAACAGGGTTGTTGCAGCCAACGTGCTGGCTGCCGGCACAGGGGCTCGCCACCGGCATGCAGGCCGCGAACCCTCGCATCCACGCTTCCGTTTCCGTGTTCCGCCTTGTTCGAAGTCGCCGCGACCATCGCCCCGGTGGCATGTTTTTGAGCGGCACGCGTGCGCCGCGCAGTCGCAGGCTCCGTTGTCTTACCCCGTGCTGAGCAGGTCTCTTCAAAAATCGCTTCCAGGCCCAAGATCAACCAAGATCAACATTGTGAGCAGGCGATTCGTATCAAGGAGGAGGGCGAAGCAGGCGACTCCTCCGTGGACTGGTCGATGCAGACCGACGACCAGACGGTCGGCCTGCTAGTGATCGAAACCGGAATTGGATCTTGAAGACACCTTCTGAAATGTTTCCCATCGCTGCGCGGGCGGCCGCAGTCGCTTCACGCCGATCGGGTTGCCGGACGCCGATCGCTGTTTTGACAAACGCCCGGCTGATGGCTCCAGGTAACTTGGGGATAGAAGATCGAATTGAAATGATGTCCGCCACGAATCACGGCGAATGGATACATGTATTGGTGCAGTTCGTAAAAGTCGACGTTGCCCGGCACATTGGCCAGCAGGCCCACGGTGAGCACATACTGCCCCACGTTCAGTTGCAGCGGATCGACTCTTGCCTCGAGGAAGCCGACCGGCCCGGCCCGGAGTCGGAAAGGGGCCTGATCGTAGCCGGTGGCTTCTTCGTCGCGCTTGACGTCGGTCGTGTTGAAGTGCATCACGTTGAGCCAGTCCGACTCGCGATTGACGGCCAAAGCCAGTCCCAGCGTTTCTTCCGGAATTTCGCCATCGCAGCGATACCAGACCCGTATCCGCATCGGATCCCAGAAGCGAAATACGCGGGTCGCCTCTCCTTGGTCGTTCAGCAATTCGACGCGGTCGATCACCACCGGGCCCTGCCGGAAAACAGTACGCTGGCCCTGTGGCGCCGGTCCCGCTCCCGAGGACGAGCCGGCCGATGTGGCCACGGCGTCCGTCTCTTCGGCGCACCCCGTGTGGCGCTCGGCAGATGATTGCTCCTCCTCTGCCGCGCTATCAGCCGAGCGGTCTCTCGTGCTATCAGCGGTTGTTTCGGCGGCAACGCGTAGCGTTGTGTCTTCCTGCTTTTTCGGCGAGGTGCCGTCTGCGTCCGATTCGCTGAGATATTTGCCGTTTGTCTCGTCGTTGGTCGCAGTGGCACGGTCATCAGCATCGGTGGCCGAGCCTCCGCTTTTCCAGCGATGATCGTCGGCAATCACTGCCTGCGTCACGCTTCCCCGATTTCCGCTGATGGCCTCGTAGGTGGCGTAGTCGTAAGCCCGCAGCACTTCGATGGCGTCGCCATCCATTTTGATCTGGCCCTTGTCGAGCCAAATGGCTCGTCGGCAAAGCTGGGCCACCAGCGGGCTGCTGTGCGAGACGAACAGCACCGTGCTGCCACCTTCACAAAAGCTTTTCATGCGAGCCAACGACCGTTGGGCGAACACGGCATCGCCCGCGGCCAATGCTTCGTCGACGATCAGAATATCGGGTTCGATTGCCGTGGCCGTGGCGAAAGTGAGCCGCGCCTTCATGCCGCTCGAATAGGTTTTGAAAGGCTGGTCGATAAAGTCTCGCAATCCGCTGAAGTCGATGATCGAATCGAGCTTGGCTTCCACTTCCTCTCGGCTCATGCCAAGGCACATGCCCCCCAGAATCACGTTTTCGCGGCCGCTGTATTCAGGGTGAAAGCCCGTGCCCAACTCGAGAATGGCCGAAACCGTGCCGTTCACCTCGATCTCACCCGACTGCTTGTCGAGCGTGCCGGCCAGAATTTTCAGCAGCGTGCTTTTGCCCGAGCCGTTGAAGCCGATAATGCCCACCACTTCGCCGCGCTGAATTTCAAAGCTGACATCTTTCAATGCCCACAGCAGCGCATGGCGCGACCGCCGCGTGAGCAGTTCCCACGCCATGTCGGAAGGCTTGCGGTACAAGCGGTAAGTTTTCGACAAATTGGCAACTCGAATTGCCACGTCGCCCGGCGACTGGCTCATAACACGTTTCCAAAGTAGGTCTTCAGCTTACGAAACAATCGGTATCCCAGCGCGAAACAAAGAAAGCTCGCTAGCGGAAACGCAAGCCATGCCCACGGATGCGCAAAGCGGCCGAAGTAAATGGCGTCTTGATAACACCACGTCATGTAACTGAAGGGATTCAAATACATCAGTGGCCGCACCATGCTGGGCACCCACTCGGGCACGTAAACCACCGGCATCAAATAAATGTTCACGAGCGTGAAAACCGAAATGAATTCTTTCAGGTCGCGCACGTACGATCCCACGGCACTAACAGCGAAGCAAACCCCCGCCATGGCCAGCATTTGCACGGTCATCAGCACCGGCACCAGCAGAAACGTGGTCGGCAATGCGCCGAACCGCACGAAAATGAAAATGGCCAACAAGCCCACATAGAGCGCATGGGTGATGCCTGCCGCAAACACGGTACGTGTTGGCAAAATCTCAATGGGAAAAACCACCTGCTTCACCAGGCTTGCGTTGCCAGCAATGGCGAACGTGGCCTTGTTCATCGCATCCTGGAAAATCAGCCACGGAATCAACCCCGCCAGGATGTAAACCGTGAAGTCCATGGGAACCGACAGTCCCCGAGCGGCGATCCGACCCCGGAAGACGTACGAAAAGAGGAACACGTAAACCGCCATCACAACAAGCGGATGGCCAATGGCCCAAAACGAACCGATGATCTGGCCGGCATGACGCTCGGTCAGCTCGCGTTTGGTCATCTCCCAAGTCAACTGCCGATGACGCAGCAGAACCGACAGCAGCTCGCGCGCCGCACGCCAATTGATTCGCGGAGCAATGCAAGAAGCAGGAATCGTGTAGCAAGCCGCTAGTGAACGCATCGCGTTGTCGTACCATTCAAAAGTCGAGTTGAATTACGCTGACAGCCGCGAAAGCAGCCGAAGCCCCAGCGAGCGTGGACCTTATAGTGCATGACTGCCGAAAGGGTCAACGGCACTGGATTGCCGGAAAGATGCGCAATTCATGGGTGTTGGGTGAAAGCGGTCAAAGCAACGTCGTCCACGCGGTTGGCGGTTTCTATGCAAACCAAAAAACGGCCTCGACCGTTCAACCCCGATGCCATAGATCGCGCGCCCTGCACAGGCATGCCGAATCGCAATTCGCTTGGCCGGTCGCCGTATCCGGTTTTTTTCGGCAAAACAAAGGTCAAGGAACGTCCGGCAATCGCTTGTCGGTGGCATCGATTGCGACGCGGAAGTTGGCGACGGAGGCGCTTTTGGCAACGCTCAGTCAGGCCGATCGACGTTTCGGCTGCAAATGGTCGCTTGCCGGGTGATCGTGTTCGATCGCTTCCGGTTCTGACGCCGGCCGACCGATGCAGGTATTGGCCCGGGGTTCGCCCGGCGACCTGCGTTTGTGACTTGCGGAAAAAGAAAAAAACGCTTCGTCGCACTCAGCGTTTTGGCGGGCATCATGCTCTGAAGAGCAAGCCGCATCGCGTGCGACCCTATCGGTAGCCGGCGTCGGCAGCAGTCCGTCTTCAGACCTTCGAGCCGTGGCCGTGCGTTGTGCCTGCGTTTCAGTTGCTCGATCGCCGTCACTTTGGCGGGTCATTGCTCGGGCAGCCCGGCCCAAGCGACTTGCGCGTGCCAACAGCCCCATCGCGAACGAAACCAGGGCCACGACGAGCCAACCGCAGCGGTCCCAAAGTTCCAGGCCATGTTGCAGCATCTGCTCGCGCAAAGCGTCGCTAAATCGTCCGGTGGTGTCGGCCCGCGTCGCAGCCGGCAGGGCATGCTGCAACACTTCCTCAACAAACCGTCGATAAGAGTATTGGCCCGACGCCACAACATCTTCGTAAGCGCGTTGCACAATGGCCCGGCGTCGGTCGTCGCGCCGTACGGTTTCGAGCACGTCATCGAGGTTGCTGAAATCGGGCTTGAGCGGGATGTAGTGGCGCCCCGCCTCGAGCACGCCGTTGTATTCGCCCTCGATCAAAATCTGGCACGTTCGCGTGGCACACGCCTCGAGGTGGCGCGGCGAAATCGCCTTCAGATCAAGATTGCCGTCGAGTCCGGCAAAGCAGGCTGCCTCGATTTCATCGAAGCGGGCCTCGGGGTGCTCGGCTACGTATTTTTCGGTCCGTTGCCGCACGCTGCCATCACTATCGAGCAGGCTGGCTCCGCCCTCGACGCCAATCGTGTATTTGCAACGCAGCAGAAACCGATACCAGTCGTCGCCCAGCAATGTGTCGGCCGGACGCGTCGATATGTCGGTCGTCAGCCGTGCGGCGGGGGCCCGCTGCTGAAAAACGCGAGCGATCGTCGATTTCAGCAGGCTATGACGACCGAGCCACGGACGTGCTTCGGTCGCGCGATAGCCGATGTCAATCTGTCGCTGTCGGCCTTCGGTGGTCGCCAATCGCTCGATACGCGCCAGCGTCGCATCCTCTAAATACCCGGTTAACACAGGAAAAAAGCGGACACGATCCCGATCGACACGGTTGTAGATGCGAGACCATTCGCTGGGCGGCGCCGTCGAATACACCTGCCGAATGTCGAACTCGCGGATGAAGTCGCAAAGCTGCTCGGAATAAACGAACTCGTCCTGTGGCAGCGCGATTTTCAGGGCCGGATGGCGTTTCAAGGCCTCGGCTTGCCGCAACAGTCGGCCAAAACGCGCCGGGTTCCAACGGCAACACAGAAAGGTGGTGTGAAAAATAATCAGGTCGAAGTCGATTCGCCCCAACCACGAGGGTGGCGCTAGAATGCCTAGGTTGTAGTAGAAGCAGGTGTGCCCGGCGTATTTCTTGAAGCTGTTCAGGTGATCGCGCACCGACGCACGCGGTGGAAAAGGACGCCGGTAGTAGTAGGCCACCAGAATTTTTGCCATGGGGCGTTTCTGAAATGGGAAAGGAATCGTTTGGGCCGCCAGGCCAACAGGCGGCGGCGCGTCGCCGCCACCATGTGGCTGCTGGAGCCAATTGGCTGCAACGGTACGCAGGAATTCGCCCTTCTTGATACGATCGCCTGCTCACAATCTCGGGCCTGGAAGCGATTTCGAAGGACACCTTCTGGAAAAAAACCAGACCGTTGATGCGGTGGTAGCTTCCGTTGATCTGATAGAGGTTCCGGCCCCTTGTCGCCGATGAAGTAGTGTTCGACAAGGTTCTCTGCATCGTTTCAGCTAGGCTGCCTGTTCGCGAGGATTGTCGGTGCTGAGCAATTCGGAATAGATCCGGTCGAACCGCCGTCCCGCTGCTTCGCCCGAGTGCCATTTGATTGCAAACTCGCGGCTGCGACGGCCGATTTCAGCCCGCTTGTCTGGGTGCTCGATCAAATCTTTCAGCACGGCGTAAATCGTATAAGGGGTCGCACTGATCACGGGCAGCTCGTCCACGTAGTCCGGCAGCTCTCGACGCATGTTGGCCAGCCACTCGGGCCGCAAGTAGCACACGGTAGGTTTGCCCAGCATCATGGCTTCGCGCACGTTGGCACCGAAAAACCCGAACGTCAACATATCCACCACAATGTCGGCCTGTGCCTGGTAATAGCGCACGTCGGTATTGGGCACGCCGCTGCAAAAAATCATTTCCACATCGTGCCCCTCCTGTTTCAGTCGCTCGATCAGGGGGCGGTAGATGTGCGTGCACTTGATATTGCGGGCTTCCTCGCCTTGCGAGCGGGCTTCGAAGTTGCCTACCGCGTGGTAAATCTTCACCGTTTTCCGCGGCAACCGCACACGGTGCGCCTCGGGAATGGGAATGTCGGGATGCCAGAACTCGGGATCGAGACAGTAGAACTCGGGCACCTCGTGAATGTGCGTGTCGGAATTGAAGTCTGCCCGGTTGCCTCCCAAAATCACCTGATAGTCGGTCAGGCGATTGCGCATGCGACCCCACGCTAGGTTGAGCTGGTCGGAGCAGAGCTCCGGCTGGTTTTTGTGGCGGCAATAGTCGCAAACGGGGAACGGCCCCAACCGATCCAGCGAACTTTGGGCCACGCCGTCCAAACAAAGAGTGTTGGAATATACGATCTTCTTGCCCAGCAGTCGCAAGATGTCGATGTCCCAATAAATCGGCATGTGGCCGAACTGCGGCATGCTGAAGAAGTAGAAAAACCGCAGATTGTGCACGCCCGTAAAGTGCAGAATGTCGACGTGATCGATCGCCTGAAACAAAGGGTATAGCTCGGCTAGGTGCCCGTGGCCTTCGGCCGCGAAGCGAAGTGTTCGAATCAATTGGCTGCGTAATCGGGAGATGGTGGGCGGTGCCGGAAGCGGTCGGCGGCGCGGGTCGACGGAGGTTCCTCCGAGCTGTTCGATCACGTGGTCGTAAGTGGCGCGCAGCCCTTGAGCGAGCACGGCGCCCTTCTTGGCATGCGACCGACTGACGTGCCAACGGTCGTTGTCGAGCTTGTGATCGTAGCCGTGCAGGTACAATTCAGCCGCTTCACCCGCATAGGTCAGCGTTTCGGCTTGCCAGCCGCGCCCCTTCAGCGCCTGTGCCAGATACCAGTTGTTGTAGTACGAGTTGCCAACGAACAGCACGGACCGGTTGCGAGGCTGCCTGCGTGGTATCGATTCGAGCCGTTTGGGTTGGTCCATGGTCTTTTTTGCTCGTATGACGTGGTAGCCGTCTGCTAAGGCTCGCCGTCGTGCTGCGTCCAATGCAGCCGCAAACCAGCCACCTTCCTGCCGCCGTGGTGGGTGCCCGCTGAGGACGCGAATTCGATAATGGGTTGTCGCTCGTGCGCAGGCGAAACGCGGCGGCGCCTCCCCGGACTCGGGCGTGCGTGCGGCCCAACGTCCAGCGGTTGGCACATCGCCGAAGGCACGCCATCCGTGGCGATGCGGTCCGAGCGGACCGCTCACAAAGCCTTGTTGGCAAGAAATGCGCCTGTATCGCTCGAATCCGTTGGGATCACGGCTCCGGCTCGTGCGTCGGCTAAACGGCTAAAAGGACCGCACGCCCTTCGCGCTGCTGCCAGGCACAGCGTCCGTTCTTCTTCGACAGGCCGCATTTCACGCCCCATGCCCTTGCTTGCCACACGGGGAGCAACATCGAGGTCGGTCGCTTAAGCCGCCCGTGCGATGGTTTCGCCCTGCTGAATGCGCTGACGCACGCGTTGACAAACCCGACGCACTCCCTCGGCCAGCGAAACCTTTGGCTCGATACCGAGAATTTTCGATTGCCGTTCGAGTTTCGGTCGCTTCACCAATGTCATACGCGAGGGCAATGGCTCATAGGTGATCAGATCGGGTGAAGCGTTCAATTCTTGACGAATCATTTCGGCCAGCGTGGCGATCGGTTTGATTTCCGGGTGCCCGATGTTGATAACCGAATACTGATCCACGTGGGCTGCCGCCTCGATGGCCGCCACGGCATCGCTCACGTGCATCCAGCCGCGCGCGCTGCCCGTGTGTACCGTAATAGGCTGCCCGGTCGCCAGGTTGTACGCAAAACGGATCATGGCCGAGCGATGATCGCCGAAGTCTTCTTCTTCGTCGTACATCATGAAGGGGCGCAACACGACGGCCCGCAGCCCGTGCGAAGCCACCTCGTACTCCACCAGCTTTTCACCGAGCAGCTTGGAAAGACCATACCGGTTGTTCGGCCGCGGATCGGAAATTGCCTCGTCCATCGGATCGCACTCGGGGCCGTACACCTCGGAGGTCGAGAAAAAAACGGTCATCGCACCGGCACGCCGGCAAAGCTGCAACACATTGTTCACGCCCGCCATGTTCGTGGCGATCGCCAGGCTGCTTGCCTGCTCACAAGTCACGCGACTGACCACGGCCGAGAGAAGGAACACCACATCGGGTCCCCAGTCGAAGGCCGGCAGCAAGTCCACCGCATGGTTGATATCGGCCATGAAATAGTTGTCGCGAAAGCTGGGCACGATGTCCGATTCCAGCACTTCATAGCCGCGGCGACGTAGGTAGTTGGCCAACGGCACACCGACGTTGCCTTCCGACCCGATGACTAATGCTTTTTTCATCTCCCCGCCAACTCCTCGAAAAACTGGTTATTGAGAATACGCGTGTTACAACCAAGTCGGATTCCAACAGGCCCGGTAGTCGACACTGTGGCGAGCGTCAAAAGCCGATCCTTCAGACCGATCCTCGCGACGGTTGGCTGGTCGCCAGCCATAAGCCGAAAAGAAATCGGTTTGCGTACCGAAGCTGGAAAGCGGTGCTGCTCGGACTACGGTTTCGGACCTGCCGATCGCGGCCGCTGGGCCTTGTGCTGGTGGTTTCCCTCACTTCTGGTTTTATGGTGACTTTTGAATCTCGAGCGTTTGCCTTGTCTTGTTTCCCGATCCGCGACCGGCCTCGCATTGCCGCGATGCCTTGTGGCGCTAGGGCGCTTGCCCGGACTTTTGTCCCATGGCCAACGGTGCCGATTCTTCGTGCATCGGCTCATGCGACCTGCCTGCGCAAGCGAAAGTGGGGCGCGTCGGGGCACGGGGCTTGTCGACCCGTGTCGGTGCGATTTGGCTGGTCCCTCGAGGGGGCTCGGCCGCCTGCTGCGCCGGGACATTGCGCTGTCGCTGCAAGATGGCCAGAAGCCGCCGTCGCAGACCTCCGGGCAATCGTCGTATCAGGCCCCACGTGCGCTGGACGCCATCGCGTGTTCGTCTTGCCAGTGAGCGCGCGGGACGTAGCACAAAGCGTTGCTGATGCGTCGTCAGAAATT
>WGDQ01000323.1 GCA_015493185.1 Planctomycetaceae bacterium | reverse complement strand
GCTTCCTTGTTCTGGCCGATTTTCTTCTGCTCGGCTTGCTTTGCTTCGCGCTTGCTCACGTGTTCTCCTTTCTCCTGCTGAATCCTCTTTCTCCTGCTTTTTTCCCATCGCTGCCTCCACGGGCAGTCTCCTCGCTTCTTCCGATGCGTTTGTAATGCGCACGTGCTGCGCCGTCGACGCGTGTCGCAACCTCCTGCAAGGCCGCCCGTGCCGTTCCCGTTCGCTTCGTGCGCCGGTTCGTACGGTGCGCAAGCGGCGCCACGCCTTTCGAGCTCGCTGCTGTGTAGCCGTGCAGTACCAAACACCCGCACGAAAGCCCAGCCCATGCCATTCGATCCCCCGTCGCGGCCGTGTACCGCGCGACTCACGACTCTTCTCTGCCCTTTCGTCACCCAGCCATCCCGGCAAGCGCGCCCGCATAACCGAAACACTTAAGTATTGACCAAACAACAACTTAATGTGTTCACTTGCCTGTCAACTTCCCGCCTACCTACGATGGAGAGGACTGGAACACCCCCGGGGCACGGATACGGCCCCCCTAGTGCTTTGCGGCGGACCTGAAGGCGGCACATCATTCCCTTCAACCGCCGCATCCGACCTCACGACGGGCCATTTCGCAGGCTCCGACGAGCAATCGGCTCGGCTGCCGCCCGAAGGCCAGCACTGTCGTAGGTCAGGCACATACGCCGCCCATCGCCGTTTCCCCGTCGATAGGCGGCTCGCGTCGTCGGCTGTCGTCAGGGAAGCGCAGCGGCGACGCACCCCCCCCGGATGGATTCTCCGCGTTTGGGGCCCATGCCCCCAACCGCACCGATTGGCCCCTTGCGCAGAAAAAGCCCTGCGCCGGGTGTCGATCCCGCGCATCCGTGTTGCGCCGGGCCCCTGCGGACAACCGCCCGGGCGTCCGCCGCAGCGGCACCCGCCGCACGGCAAACGGCCAATTCACTCCCTTTTACCAACCAGCTTGACCAACCAGCAGAACCGAACCAGTCGATCCGTTTTCGTCAGCCGCTCCCTAGTTGTGGTGAAATCATGCAACGACGTCGATCCAGCCGAGCTTCACATCGCCGCACTGGCCAGCGTCTGCACAGCCGCGTTCCCAAGCCGCAAAAACAAAATCGTCTGGCCCGCGCTCGCAGTCGTGGCCCGATCGTTCCGCTGAGCAAGCGGCTGCGAGGCGGCGCATGCGACGAAAAGTTGCCTTTCGCCCCACCCGAAGACTGGCACGAGCCGCACGAGAGCGGGGGCGACTACCGCATCGTGGTGCAAGACCCCGGCCCTGGCTATCGCCATGTGCTCACACCAAACGAAATACGGCGTCGCCTGTCGCAGCTTCCACCGGCCCTGCTACGGCCGCTCGAAGTGGTGCAACTCAGCCGCATGACCCGCAAGAAAAGCCGCTTTCCCTGCTACGGCATGCAGTGGGGGCCGGCGCTCTATCTTTATCCGATCGAAGAAAGCCTGGTCGAACGCTACGACTGCCCCCCTTCGCCCGAGCGGCAGATCGAAGCCCGCATGTTCGGCGGCCGCTGGCAACCACTTGGCGGGGGTCGTTGGCAACTGGTCTGGACCGAACCGGCCATCAAAGATTTCTACCTCAACAACATCCTCATCCACGAATTGGGCCATCTGCTCGACGACCGCAACACGAGCTACACCGATCGCGAGCGGTACGCCGAGTGGTTCGCCATCGAATACGGTTATCGACGCAGTCGCCGGCTGCATCGCGCCACGCCTCGAACCGTCCGGCGCCGCCACCACACCAAGGCCCGACGGATCGCATAAGAAGGTGCCTTCAAGCGTTTCCAGGCCCAAGATTGTGAGCAGGTGAATCGTACCAAGGGAGGGCAAAGCAGGCGGAATCCTCTCTCGGACTGGTCGATGCAGCCCAACGACCAGCCGGCCGGCTCGCTCGCGATCGAAGCCGGAATTGGACTTTGAAGACACCTTCCTCTCAGAACCGCGGGGCTGCCGCTCTTTCTACTAGAAGCGCGGCACCGCCAATCGTACGGCGTTTCCCCGGCACGCTCGGCGCGAAATGCTTCGCCCCACTCAGCGGCGTCTTGCCACCGCAGGGGCCACAACCCGCGTCGATGGGCGCCCCGGCGCCCAGAGCCTTGCAAAGCGCGTGCGACCCACTGCGCCGCTTCTTATAATGGCCGGGTGGTCAGCCAAGCCCGCTCGAGCAAGGAACAGAGTCGTACCATGGCACCCGTTACCCATTCGTCTGCCGGCATCGCTGCACCCAGCGCACCGCGCTGCGGGCCGCGCCGACGCTCTTCGATACGGCCGCACTCGACGCTGGCTCGCGTCCTGCTTGTTCTGCTCATGCTCGCCCCACCGGCCGCCGCGTGGCAAAAGCAGCCGGCGTCGCAGCCACCCACCGTTGGCCAGCAAATTCTTGAACTGCGACGCCTGAGCGACCAGATCGCGCAGGCCCTTCGCAATCGCGACGATCAAACGGCCGCCGCCAAGCTGATCGAAGCCGAACGCCTCATGGCCGAAATCTCCGATCGCGGAAACTCGCTGGTTCTAAAGCGTGCTTTGGCCCCCCTCCAACGTCGTTTGCGCGGCGTGCGTCGCGGCCTCCAGCGCCGCGGAGCCATTCCGAAATCCGCGCCCACTACCGGCGAAAACGAGTCGGCTTCCCAGGTCGGCTTTGTGCGCGACGTCGCCCCGTTGCTTGTGGCCAACTGCCGCGGCTGTCACATCGACCGCGCCAGCGGCGGGTTCAGCATGCAAACTTTCGAAACCCTGCTTCGCGGCTCGCGCAAAGGCACCGTAATCGTGCCCGGCATGCGCCGCCGCAGCCGGCTGTTCGTTTTGCTGGCCAACGGCGAGATGCCCCGCGACGGCGACCCACTGCCGAAAGACGCCTTGGAAACAATCGGCCGCTGGATCGACTCCGGCGCCCGCTTCGACGGCCCCAACCCCAGCACGCCGCTTGTCGAGCTCGCCGCGGCCGATCGCCCCATGCCCGATTCGCCCGCAATGCCCAAGCTCTCCCGTCCCAAGGGCGGCGAGACGATCAGCTTCCGCCGCGATGTGGCGCCCGTGCTGGTCGAGCATTGCATCGAGTGCCACGGACCGCGCCGCCCCTCGGCACGGCTCAATCTCAGCCAGTTCACCGGCCTGCTCCGCGGCGGCGACAATGGCCCCATTCTCATGCCCGGCAAGCCCGAAGAAAGCCTGCTCATCCAGAAGCTTCGTGGCAAACGGGGCCGCCGCATGCCGCTTCGCAAGCCACCGCTCAACGAGCAGCAAATCGCCCGCATTGCCACCTGGATTGCCGAAGGCGCCACCTTCGACGGCGACCAAGCGCCGCAACCGCTCCAGCAGCTTGTTCAGATCGACCGCGTCCGGGCCATGAATGCCGACGAGCTGGCGTCGTTTCGCGCAGAACGCGCTTTGGCCCGCTGGCGATTGGCCGTTCCCGACACCGCACCCCATCAGGCCGGTTCCGAGCACTTTCTACTCATCGGCGATTTGCCGGTCGACGCCTTGTCCGAGCTGGCCGAATTGGCCGAAGACGAGCTTGCGCGGCTGCGCTCGTGGTTGGCCATGCCGGCCA
>WGDQ01000322.1 GCA_015493185.1 Planctomycetaceae bacterium | reverse complement strand
CGGCGGCAAATCGGCCTCGGCGCCGTGCTGCCGCTTAGCGGTTGCGCCGCCACAACGGCCTCGCTTGGTGTGCTGCTGGTTCACCTGGCCCGTTGGTCGCCCCAAGACCTCTACGTACTTGGCGGAAGTTATGCCACAATCATCGCTGCCGAGTTGCTGTTCAGCCAACGCCGTCTGGTATTCCGGCCGGCTGGGCGTTCTCACGGCTGAACCACCCCGCACCGGTGCAGGCGGCTTGTGATGCCACCCGTGGCATGGCGTTTTCGCGCTTGGTGTTCTCATGCTGCCAGAGGTGCTTTGGCAGCGTGAAGACGCCAAAGTGCTTCGGGCGTTGGGGGGGCGTGCCAACGCTCGAGGCGGTCGCGGACGTGGCACGGTGGCTTGGCACCTTTTCGAGGTCTTCCTGGCCGGGTCGCACGGTTTGGCCACCCGGGCTTCTGGGGCTGCCGAGCAAGGTATCCCTTTCGGCGGCGGGCCCTTGTTTGCATCGGGGGCGCCGACTATGCTGACCACTTTCCTTGCTTTTTTCGGAGTCGATCCATGCGGCATGTGCTCTCCGCCGTGGTGCAAAACGTGCCGGGCGTGCTGGCCCACATCTCGGGCATGCTCGCATCGCGGGGTTACAACATCGATAGCTTGGCGGTTGGCGAGACGGAAAATCCGGACCTTTCGCGGATGACCTTCGTCGTGGTCGGCGACGACGCCGTGCTGGAGCAGGTGCGCAAGCAGTTGCAGAAAATCGTGACCGTCGTGCATGTCGACGACATCAGCTCGAAGGACTATGTCGAACGCGATCTGATGCTCATTCGTGTTGCCGCGCCAGCCGGCACGCAGCGCACTCAGATTCTCGAACTGGTCGAAATCTTTCGTGGGCGCGTGGTCGACGTGGGGCAAGATGAATTGATGATTGAAATCTCAGGCCAGGAGAAAAAGATCGAAGCGTTCATCGAATCGGTACGGCCCTTCGAAATCATCGAACTGGTCCGCACAGGACGCATCGCCATGGTCCGCTCGAACAGCCGTCGTTCGGCCTCGTCGGAAGCAACAGACGAAGGGGCTTCGCAGTAGCACCTTGCAAAAGCACCGTGACCCGAGGGCCATTGAGCGGGAACCGTTGACCGAGGGCTGCCGCCGGCCATCATCCACCGCATGGTCGTCCTTTCACGCGCGCCGCTCGACGCGCAAGCTGCAAGCCGGGCACCGCAAGCCGCGGGAAGACACGACGAGGCGACGACAAGAGCAAGAAAAACACAAGAAACAAACCTGCTAACAGGCGTTCCCGCCTTTTTTCCATCCAACCAGGCGAATCGGAACGAGCAAACGCACCGCACACCAGTGCGAGAAGGTGCCAGCCGTCCGCTTCGCTGCGACGTGTCAGGAAATGCCAAGATGACCGCGAAAATTTATTACGACAAAGACGCCGATCTCTCGCTGCTGAAAGACAAAACCATTGCCATTCTGGGCTATGGGTCGCAAGGGCACGCACACGCCCAAAATCTGCGCGACAGCGGGTGCAACGTGATCGTGGGCCAACGGCCCGGCAGCCCAAACTACGATTTGGCCGTGAGCCACGGCTTCGAGCCGCTGCCGATCGACGAAGCAGCCGAACGGGCCGACATGGTGAACATGCTGCTGCCCGACGAGGTGCAAGGCGACTTGTATCGCAGCCACGTTCGCGAGCATCTGAAGCCGGGCAACATCTTGATGTGTTCTCATGGTTTCAACGTCCACTTCGGCCAGGTCGAAGCCCCCGAGGGTGTCGATACTGTGCTCGTGGCGCCCAAAGGCCCGGGGCACCTGGTCCGCAGCGAGTTTGAACGGGGCGGCGGCGTTCCCTGCCTGATCGCCGTCAATGAAGGTGCCAGCGAGCAATCGTTCCAGCTCGGGTTGGCCTATGCCAAGGGCATTGGTGGCACCCGTGCCGGTGTGCTACAAACCAGCTTCGCCGAAGAGACGGAAACCGATCTGTTCGGCGAACAAGTCGTGCTCTGTGGCGGCATCAGCGCCCTGGTCAAAGCCGCGTACGAAACGCTGGTCGAGGCCGGCTATCAGCCCGAAATGGCCTACTTCGAATGCTTGCACGAGCTGAAGCTGATCGTCGACCTCTTCTACCAGGGCGGCCTCAGCTACATGCGCTACAGCGTGTCGAACACGGCTGAGTTCGGCGACTACACTCGCGGACCGCGGATCGTGACGGAAGAAACCAAGAAGGAAATGAAGAAAATCCTCGATGAGGTGCAAAGCGGCATCTTTGCCCGCGAGTGGATCTTGGAAAATCGGGCCAATGCCCCCTCGTTCAAGGCCATCCGCCGGCGCGAACGCAACCACCCCATTGAAGACGTCGGACGTCGGCTGCGGCGTTTGATGTCGTGGATCGACGCCAAAGAGGTATGATATGTGTGTGGGCCCTTGCCCGATGGTCGTTTTCCTGGTTCTCACCTTTCACAATGTTTGAGGAAGCGCCGTCATGTCATCTCCGCCTTCGCCTTCTCCGGAAGTTGCCGGCCCGCTGGATGAAAGCCGGCGCGTGTTTTACGAACTTCAGCCCGGCGACCGCGTGGAAGTAGATCATGAAGTGAAGGTGGGGCTGAAACGCTGGCGAGCGAAGACCGTGGGCACCTTGGTTGCCAAGCGCCGCGAACGGCGCGGATTGCACTTCGACCGCAATCCCGACGACAAGGTATACAGCGACACGATCACGTTACGACTCGACGACGGCTCGCTATCGACGATCACCCTCGACGAATTTACCGTGCTCCGTCGGCTTCAGCCGAGCGAAGCGAGGGCCTGACCTTGCGCGCAGCGCGCCCGGCAAAAAGTGTCGTGCGCCTTTGCCGGAAACAGCCAGTCGCCGACGCTGCCCCGATGTCGATCGGTTGTTCCTGTTGAAACACTTCTGGCAGCACCACCAACGCCCGTCAATCGAGCGGGCGCGAGCGACGCGATGACCTCGCCAACGCCCCCTATCGATCCGCTGCTTCGCGATCACAGCCGACGATTCGAGGACAACCGTTTCGTCTATCCGGTCCTGAGTCGCCGTTCGGCCGGCATTTCGATCGGCGTGAATCTCAACCCCGACAAGGTTTGCAATTTCGATTGCATCTATTGCCAGGTCGATCGTGTGCGG
>WGDQ01000321.1 GCA_015493185.1 Planctomycetaceae bacterium | reverse complement strand
GGAATCCCGCTGAGCGAGTGGTCGCCGGGCGGCCCACCTGATTCGATTTCGGCTTGCAAGTCGATCGCTGCGCGGTTCATCGGATCGAAGTGAACTGCCCAATGAATGTAACGGAGGGCTGCATCGCGGTCGCCCGCGAACCATGCCTGTTGGGCGAGCTGGAAGTAGCGGCGTCCCATGAATCGCTTGCCGATGGGGCTCATGTGATCTGTATAAACGGCCTGGCGACGGTGAAACTCGCAGGCAGCTTGTTCGCCTTCGTCTGCTACCTCGGGCTCGTATACGATACGTGGCGTGACAAGCAGCAAGATTTCCCGACGTTCGATCTCTTCCTGCTTGCTGCGAAATAGAAAACCGACACCGGGCAAGTTGCCCAACAAGGGAACTTGCGACGTATTGGTTTGCACATCTTCACGGACCAGCCCCCCGATGATCAGCGTGCTGCCGTCGCGGATCATGATATTCGTGGTCACCGAGGTAACGTCCTTGTCTGGAAGCGTGAAACCACCTTCGATGCGCACCTGTCCGGTGGACAGTTCGGGATGCACCTCCATGCGAATGTTGCCATCGCTGGAAATAAAGGGCCGCAATCTCAGTTGCGCGCCGACCTCGAGAAACTGGACGGTTTGCGACGTGCTGGTTTCGGTAACAGTGGTGCTCACGTATCCGAGTTCGGCACCGATGAGAATTTCCGCACGCTGCTTGTTCAGGCAGAGCAATCGCGGCGTGGCAATCACATTCGCGTCGCCCACGGTTTCAAGGGCTTCAAGAAACGACCCCAAGCTACTATCGAGAAAAGCGAACGTGAGGCCTCCCGTCGTGCTTTGGCTATCGCCACCAGTACCTCCAGAAGCGTCGCCACCGGTGACAACCGTTGCGTCGGGGCTGCCGACCGTGAATTGGATGGTGTTGCGATTGCGAAGCAGATCCCAGTCGATACCAAAGCGATAATCATCGTTCAGTCGTACACTGAGGATCATTGCTTCGATCGCCACTTGGAGTGGGCGCTGATCGACCTCACGAACGATCTGATCGAACTGTTCGAGCACGGCACGGTAATCTTGCACCAGCACCGTTTCGGCAGCGGCGTAGGCATCGCCGCCCGCCTTCGAATCGTTGGATGCGATTCCCACTTCCGACTGGCTCGTTACGCTGATTTTACCGATGCCGGGCGTTAGCAAAGGCTGGAGCAGCGATTGCAACTCGGCGGCGTTTACATAATTGGGCCGATACATTCGCGTGCCGATCTCATCGAGCTGATGATCGATTTTTTGGAAATCTTGTGGCGTGCCAACATAAATAAAGTCGCCTTCCCGGCGCGCGATGTAGCCTGTGCTCTTCAAGATGGCGTCTAAGGCTTCTTCTAGATCGACATTCGACAAGACGGCCGAAACCGTGCCCTGTACGTTTGGGCTGGCCAGAATATTCAAATCGCCCTGGGCACTGAACGCCTCGAGCACCGTGCGAATATTCTCGTCTTGAATGTTGATGGTCAACGCGCCCTCGTTGGCATCCTTGCCGGTTGCTGGCTTGATCGACGATCGTGGTGCCCGTGCCGGCGGCGATGGCAATTGACCAGTCGATGCTGGTGGCGCGCTGTTCGCAGGCTGGGTTCCAGGCGTAGCGGGAACAGCCGATGGGACCGTCGGGGTCCCGCTGTCCTGCGCGGCGCGAATCATTTGCATCAAGCTTTCCAGCGACGGAATTCCGTTGCCCGAAGCGCTAGAGGCGGAAGACTGCTGCGCAATCAACGGATATGGAGACATCTCCACCGTCGTATGCGGCGTTCTAGGAACCGCTGCGGCCTCAATCGCGTGGGTCGGCACAACCTGTTGGAATGCCTGCTTGTCGTGCAGTGTGCTGCCGGGCCGCGTGGCAACTGTTGCAACGGTCGATGATGACTCGATGGCGGGGTTTTTGAGCCATACCGCGGGGCGATTGTCCGCTGCTGGCATCTCATCCAAATCGGCAGCCGGACGATCCTCGGAAACGTGCTCGGCAGTGCTACGAGGCGGTTGCGGTTCAGCAGAAGCCGCAGGTGGCGACTCGATGTCGCACACTACTTCATGGGCAGGCGCCGGGCCGTTATCGGCGCGATCGGTGGACGACCGTGCCGTATCTTGTGGGCTTCGATGGCCCGCGATTATGGAACGGGGCAGGGCGATCGGAGCCGTTCGCTTCGCTTGTGGCAACAGCGGGGCGGGCCAGGTGGCAATCGCCACGGCCAAGAGAACTCCACCGACAACGCAGGTGGTGAACAGCAGAAGATGAAATACGGTTCGCATCGGCCTTCCTTGACCTTGACGCGCTAGCTGCCTGGCAGAGGTGATGTGGTTTATAAGGTGACGTGATTCATAAGTCGTCGCGTTCGCGTTACTTTCCCGGGCGTCAGTTGTCTCTATGAAGGAACTATCCGGACCAACCCGGCGCTCTCCTGAATCATTCCGACGGAGGTTGAGGCACGCCCGTAGTCACTGGCGTTACGCCAACGGGGGTGAAGGAATCTTCCGCTCCGTTGCTTGTCTGCCCGGGGGGTTCGATCGAGTCGTCCGACGAGGCTGCGCCAGGCCGGTCGATTGCCAGCCGCATCGATACGCTGCTTCCGACCAGAATGACATGGTCGCGTCCGACTTCGGCAATCCGAAGTCGATGGCCAGCCACCTTCAGGGTCTGGCCCTCGCGGTAAGCTCTGCCATTGATCAGCGCCACGCGACGGTCGCGTCCCAAAAAGGTGCTCGAAAGCGTAAGCCCCAGTTGGTCGGGCGTTAGCACCTGCTGGGCCGGTTCTTCGCTGGGCTCGCGCTTGGGCAGAACGGCAGCTACGAATGGATCGCTGCCGACATCCGAGGGCGCGAGTGAAACGGCATAAGGATCTTGCGACAGCAGTTGGTCGGCCTTTTGCCAGTCGAATGCCGATGTTTCGGTGTCCGCCGCCGACACGGTATCCGCTCCAGGCGTAACCTGCGCACTGGGCGAGGCGACAATGGAGCGCGGATCGGACATCTTACTCTTTCCCCCCTTGGACTTCGGTCCAGCGACCCAGCCCCACACAAGCGGCGCCCAGAAATAAAGGCAAACCACGCAAAGCACGCCGAGAAAAGCTGCTTTTTTCGGGTTCGCGGTTGCCTCGCGAATGAGCTGTCGTTGGATTTTTTGCCAATTCATGATGTCTGGCATCCGCCTCGGTTCGGGGCGCACGGGGCGCCTTTGCCGACGACGGCTTTTTCTGTATCGGCCTACGGAGCGACCAAACTAATCGGAATCTTCGGGACGGTCGTGAAAAACGACCAGACTCAACTCACCTTCCAGTTCTCCTCCAACTTGCCGAGTCGCTTCGATTCGCAGCGAGTCTGTCCAGATAAAATAGGGAAGCTCTTCCAGCCGGTGCAGGAAGTCCAGCATTTCGCGAAAGTCGCCCTCGACCTCGATTTTTAGCGGAATCGTTATCAGGCTCGGATATTCGATCTCCTCGCCAGGATTTACTTGCGTGGTGAGCAGCCCGGCCTCCGACGCCGCATGTGTCACTTCCGCCTGCACGCGCACCGTGTCGTTCGCATCCGGCAAATGGGACTGCCAACGGTCGAGATATGCCTCGGTCGTGCTCAGCTCCTGCTGCAACCGCTGAATGGTCCGGGCCATGTTCTGCACGTTCGTCGACATGCTCTGGCGCGATCGCAGATCTTTTCTCAGGCGATCGATTGTGCGTTGGTTGGGAACGAAGAACAGCAGCGCGTAAACCAGCACCGCCGCAGCCGTGGGCAACGTAAGAAATAGTCCGCCACGTTGAAGTAGTTTGTTCATGTGGCACTCCCTCGCCCGGTAGAACGGAAGCGCTTGTCCTGCCATGCCTGCCGGTCTTCGGTCGGCTGCTTGTTTGGTTGCCAGTCGCTTTCGCTTCGTTCCCAAGGCGGAGCTACCGTAATGCGGGCCGTGAAGTGGTATCGCACTTCGCCCCCTTCTTCCACGTGTTCCAGATCGAGCAGCTCCGAATGCACGAGCAAACGATGACGAACCAGCTCGGCAAGGTAGCGATGAAGGGCCGGGTTGTCGTACGAGATACCATGAAGATCGATTTCGGTAACACTGGCGCGAAGCCCCTCGCGTAGTTGCCGCAACGTTTCCTCACGAGGAGAGCGGCTTTGCTCGTTCTTTTTTGCTCCCGTGCTCCTCTTGCTAAGGTTCGATGATCCAACGCGGACAGTCTTGATCGCAGACCGAGCAATGGTGATTTCGGTCAATCGAATCGACTCGGGCAGGGGTTCCACAATGGCCGCCAATATCTGTGTGCGCGGCCACGGCTGGCGCAGGAACGTCAGAATTGCCGCTTGCTGACGGGCATTGGCCACGCGGGCCTCGAGTTCCGCCAACTTCGATGAATGCGCGGCCGTTTGTTCAAACATCCAGTTGGCAACTTTCAAGTCGCCTTCCAAACGAGCGCGAACGCGTTGCTGCCAGAAGGCCGCCGTGGCAATTGTGCACATGACCGACAACACAATCACCAAGCGCCACATTTGAGAACGGCGCTGCC
>WGDQ01000320.1 GCA_015493185.1 Planctomycetaceae bacterium | reverse complement strand
GCAAGCTGCTGGCGGGCATTTGTGTCGTGGGCCAGACGTTCCAGAACCCGGCTTTGCAGTGCCACGTCCAGATCGCCGAAGTCGACCTGGCCGGCCTCGATTTTTCGCTCGATGTTTCGCTCCAGCCACCGCGACTCGGGCACGGGCCGCTCGTAAGCGTCCAGCACGTTTCGGTACGAGGTTTCGACCATGGTGCAAAAGGCCTGATGGCCGACCCAATCGACGGGAACTTGGATGCGCGAGGCCAGCGTGTCGAGCGCGAGGCCGTGCGCGCGGAAGTCGCGGGTGATTTCCGGCAAGTCGCGCCCGGCCAAGGGGCGGCCCGTCAGCCAGGTTTCGAGAAAGACCATGCCGAACCCTTCGGCCAGGCTCGTGGTCAGCAGCAAATCGGCCGTGGCAAGGTTTTCGGCAAATCCGAGCGCGCCGTCGGCGCCCACCTCGAAAACGCAGGGCAGCCGCCAACGCTCGGCCAGCTCTTTCCAGTGCTGATAGGTCGGCTGTTCGGCGGGGTTCAGCGGGGGAAGCGTTACCGCAAAGGTCGTTTTTCCGTCGGGCAAGAGCGACCAGAGCAACAGCTCGCCGATGTTCTTGCGCCGAATGCCGCGAACCGGATATAGCGCGTAGCGCCGCTGCGGCTCGATGCCGAATTGTTGGGCCAGTTTCTGGCGAGCCTCGGCTTTCTCCGGCAAAGGCCCCACGGGCAGCACCGGATTGGGCAGCAAGTGCAAACGCGCCGGCGCGACACCCGCCGCTTCGAGAATCGCCCGGTCGCGATCGTTCAACACGGCATAGTGGATGTGGTGGGCCTGCGGGTAAAGCAACGAGGCCAGCCCGCGAACGGGCTGCTCACCACCGAGCCGGAGCAAATCGCGGTAGTTTGTGGGGCGGAAGTCTTCGGCAAAGTCGTGAATTTGCAGCAGTAGTCGGTAGCCCGAGCGAGCCAGTTGGCAAAGTGCGGGCGGCAGAGCAAGGTTTTTGCCCAAGCTGTGGTTGTGAACGTGCAGCAGGGCGCTCTCTTTGGTGAAGCCCTGTTGCGTGAGAACATCGGCCAACTGTTCGGCCAGGCGGTCGGGATGCGCCGCGTTGGGCGCCGAATAGTCGAGATCGGGCAAGGCGACGCGGCGAATCGACAAGGCGCCGGCGCGTTGCTCCATCTCGGCGGGCCACCCCTGGTCACGTCCTCCGTAAAGAAGAAGCACCTGCCACGGCGCATCGCCACGCTCGGCAACCGCTCGCTCCAGCGCGGTTAGCTGATTGGCGATGACCCGCGTTACCCCACCGCGATTGAGGTGATAATGAATGATCGCCAGTTGTTTCACGCCTCTACACTTCCTGTGTTTGAGGATGACACTTCTGGCGATACTCTTCGATCTCGATCATCGGCGGCCGTTCGATGTTCTCGATCTTGTATTCGACCTGTCGGTATTGTCCTTCTGCCGTTTCGAACTGCCGCATGATGTCGGACAGCGCCACGTGGAAATCGGCCTTTTGCTGACGTGTGAGACGCGACAAAAAAGTTTTCAGCACGCCGAAGGCCATGCGGCCCAGGGCCACGGTTTCCTGATTTCGATGCACGCGCCGGTCCAAGTCGGTTTGTGCGAAGGCGCGCAGGCCGAGTTGTTCGTAGATATCGATGAGCATCGAAGTTTCGACGCCGTAGCCGATAGGATAAGGAATGCGCTCGAGGATGGAACGCCGTCCGGCGTATTCTCCGGAGAGGGGCTGAAGGATGAATGCCAAGTCGGGATAAAAGAGCGAGAAGAGGGGTCGGATCAGAATTTCGGTCACACGGCCGCCGCCGGTAGGGCGCAAGCCATGAGAAAAGGCGAGCGGCCGATCGTAGAACGCCTTGACGTAATGTACTTCTTCGTCGTGGATGAGCGGCCCGACCAAGCCGTAAACGAAGCGCGGATGGATGTTGGCGATATCGGTGTCGACGTACACGATGATGTCGCCCTTGAGCAGGTAAAGGGCCTTCCACAGGTTTTCGCCTTTCCCGCGATATTCGCCATACTGCTGCAAATGCTCGGAGGCCAGATAAACATCGGCGCCGAACGATGCAGCGATTTCGCGGGTGCGATCGGTGCTGCCCGAGTCGATCACGGCGATTTCATCGAGCAGCGGATAACGGTCGTGCAGCTCGGACTTCAGGATCACGATCTCCTTGCCGATGGTTTGTTCCTCATTGAGGGTGGGCAAGCAGAGCGAGATGGTGAGGTTCTGCCGCTCCTTTTCCTCGACCATCTTCTTCAGATCCCAAAAGGCCGAGTGATGGAAGGTTCGTTCCTTAAGCCAAACTTCAGGATTCATCGCATGCCCCCTGATCGATCGCCAACAGTACGCCGGCCAATTGCGCCACGCCTTTGAGAATGGGTCCGATCTCGACGTGGTCGGGCTGTTTGGTGTTCTTTTCTCCGCGAGTGATTCCCAGCGTGACGGCTGGGATGCCTCGCGAAATGAATTCGGAGAGTTCGGAAGGGCTATGCCCTTGATCGGGCGGAATGTCCAACTCGGTCATCACATCGAGCACGGTGCGCACGAGCGGGTGCGAGAAGGGCAGGCCGCCAGCCTGGCGAGAGAAGAAGACGTCGAGCTCCGCGTTGACCGAATGGCGGGCGGACATCTCGGCGACGATGTCTTCGATTTCCCGCTGCACGGTCTCGATCATTTCGTCGGAGTGGCTAATGACCTCGAACCCCAATTCGGCCTGATCCGGGTCGGTGTCGTAGCTGATGCCGGCCCGCATTTTGCCCAGGCGAATCAGTGTGTAGGGTCGCTTGGGCGTGGCGATGCTGAGAATGCGGTTGATGATGTGATTGAGCACAACCAACGCGCTTTCGGCACCGTAGCTTCGCGATGGTTCGGGCCGCACGGTGCAGGTGATATCGCCGCGGATCGTTCCGATCGAGAAATAGTTCAACCGGCCGAGCTGCATGCCTTCGACCACAATACCGCAGTCGACGCGTCGCGTCAGATGATCGAGCTGGAAACGAATTCCTTCGTGGTTGCCTCGCCCCAACGAGCGGACGCTGCCGACGAGCAGCAGGTTGGAATCGAGTTCGATCGATAGTGCCTTGAGGACGTCGGGCATCATGGAAATGACGGCCGCCCCCAGCGCGTTGTCGCCCACGCCCGGCCCGACGATCGAGTCGGAATGCACCACGATGTTGTGATCGACCGAGGCCGGGAAAATGGTGTCGAGGTGCGACACCAGCATGATGGTGCGTTGGCCTTGCTTGCCGTATTTGAGCCCCACGGCGTTGCCGAGATCGTCGGCACTGACTTCATCAACCGCCGATTCGACGAAGCGGTCGAGCATGAAGCGGGCTCGCTGCTCTTCGCCGCCGGTTGGCGCGGGAATTTGACCGATCAATACAACGTTGGCCAGCAGCTCTTCGCGCAAAGGAACCAACTGCTGCGGAAACTCGCGGATTCGCGCCAGCGACTCCTCGACGACACTCATTCGGTCACCTCGATAGGACGTGGAATTGCACGTTCGCCGGCCGCCCAGCCGCTCTGGCCGTTTAGCAATACGAGCGGGCAGGGGCACCGTGAGCACCGAAGGATGGTAGCACGCTTTCTGCGACAAACGATCGCCAGAGGGTGCATTATAGCCGATTTCGATACGGCCCGTTTTGTGCAGCGGACCCATGAAAACCTGGCCGCCGAAGCCGGCACGCAACCGTACCGGACGGCGCGCGTCGATCGGGTTTCCGCGCCGTCGGCGGCGGGGCAACCCCCAATGGCAACACGCCCGGAGGCAACGCCCTTGTGGGGGAGAACCCCGTGCGTTAAAAACCAAGTGCTTTTATCAGAACCGACGTTCGGCAAGACTTCAACCGCTCGGTTTGCACAATGTCTTTCCCGGAGCACTTGCGCGACAAAAAACCACCACAGCGGCACGGCGAAAGTAGAAAAAAGGCCGAGTGCCTGACGGACAGGGCGATGCCCGATGGCCCGTTTCTCCCGTAAGTTCTCCCTCAAGGCGAGGCACGTTGGGCAGCCACCCCGGGCCGGACAAGCCCGATGAATCAGAACGATTTGAACCGCGCGGTGCACCTGTTCAGACAGCTTGTTGGAAACGCGGATGGGCGGGCCGAGAACGGCAACTTGTGCGATGCCGTGCGGTTGGTAACTAAAGAGCGCGAGACGATCGTGCTGCCGAAAACTCCGTGAGCCGCGGTGACTGGGCACTGGATGGGTTCGTTGACACGGGCGACACATCTCCCCGTTTCTTCATGTCTTCATGTTTATTCGTTGTCTTGAATACCGAGACGAGCAATGGCCGACCATCGTTTTTTGTATGACCTGGACGATACACGATTCGTCTTGTTCGAGCACTTGCGCGTGCAAAACCTGTTTGAGCTGCCTGCGTTCAGCAGCTTCGAGGCCAGCGACGTCGAGCTGTTGCTGAACGAAGGTTTACGGTTTGCCCGCGAGGTGTTGGCGCCCGCCAACCTGCCGGGCGACCGCGAAGGTTGCCGCTACGAAGATGGCACGGTTCGCGTTCCGCAAGCGTTTCACGAAGCGTATCAAAAGCAGGGCGAGGCCGGTTGGCTGGCCATGACTTCGGACCCTGAATACGGCGGACAAGGGCTGCCGTTTGCCGTAGGCGCGACGTTGGGCGAGATGTTCGTGGGCGCGAATTGCTCACTGAGCATGCTGGCCGGACTCAGCCGGGCAGCGGCCAGCTTGATCATCGAGCATGGCACCGACGCGATGCGGCAGAAATACGTCCGGCCGCTGATCGAGGGCCGTTGGCAAGGAACCATGTGCCTGACCGAACCGCACGCGGGCACGGCCGTGGGCGACATCAACACAGCCGCTTTTCGCCGCGACGGTAAATACTATGTTCGCGGGCAGAAGATTTTTATCACAGGCGGCGAACACGACCTGGCCGAAAACACGATTCACCTGGTGCTGGCGCGTCTTGAAGGCGCGCCGGCAGGCACCAAAGGTTTGAGCCTTTTCGTCGTACCCAAATTCCGTGTCGACGCGCAAGGCCGGCCGGGGGAATTCAACGATGTGGTGTGCACCGGCATCGAAGAAAAACTCGGCATTCATGGTTCGCCCACCTGCGCGATGAGCTTCGGCGAAAACGACCAGTGCGTGGGCGAGCTGATTGGCGAAGAAAACGACGGCATGCGGGTTATGTTCGACATGATGAACGCAGCCCGCATTGGAGTGGGATTGCAGGGCGTGGCCTTGGGCTCGTGGGCCTATCTGACCGCGTTGGAATACGCCCGCGAACGAATTCAAGGAGTGGAAACCAAAAACTTCCGCGATCCGAACGCACCGCGTGTGCCGATCGTCAGGCATCCAGACGTGCGGCGGATGTTGGCCACGATGCGTGCCTACAGTGAAGGGGGTCGGGCACTGCTGCTGTATGCCGCAATGTGCAGCGATCTGGCGGATCATGCCCAGGACGCGGAACAAAAGGAACACGCCCAGCGGCGGCTCGATTTGCTCACGCCGATTTGCAAGGCGTACTGTAGCGACCGAGGTTTTGAAACCGCGAGCCTCGCCTTGCAAACGTTCGGAGGGCACGGATACCTCAAGGATTATCCGGTCGAGCAGATCCTTCGCGACGCGCGCATCGCGCCCATTTACGAGGGCACCAATGGCATTCAGGCGATGGATTTGCTGGCTCGCAAAGTCGGACGCGAGCAGGGCCGGCTCTTCATCGAACTGATGGCCGATATCGATGCCTGCCTGCAACGCTGCGGCGACCGGGAACGGTTGGCCGACATCGTACAGCGTGTGAAGGCGGCCAAGGCCCAAATCGAACAAACGACCATGAGCTTCGCCGCGCAGCAGATGTCGGGCGAGATCGACTATCCGCTTCTTTCGGCAACGCCCTACCTGCGCATGTTGGGCAACGTGGTGGTTGGCTGGCTGCTCGCACAGCAGGCTGAAATCGCCGAAACACGGCTGGGCGAAAAGTTTGCCGAGAAGAACGCCGACGACGAAGCGGCGCAAAACGAGGTGCTGGCCAACGACGCGCAGGCCCGCTTCTATGCCGACAAAATCTGCACGGCATCGTTTTTCGCCACCAATATTTTGACCGAGAACCAGTGGCTTGGTGCGGCAATCGACAGCGGCAACCGCGCGGCTTTGGAAACGCACTGGGAATAGCGGCCCGGTGGGGTAAAAAACACACCCGGTGGGGTAAAAAACAAGGATCGCCCCGGCGGCAGGCGGTGCAAGCTCGTCCGCTTCGGGGCGTCTGAAGCCCGGCACCAACAACCGGGAATATGCGTGCGACGGGTGTTGGCAACCTGAGGAACTTTTGTTTGATCCCGTTGTTTGATCCCGCGTCGGCGGG
>WGDQ01000319.1 GCA_015493185.1 Planctomycetaceae bacterium | reverse complement strand
CTCCACCAGTGGCGACAAGAAAACCCATTGGGCTAATGGGCGTGACGCGTTGACCTTCCCAGAAATACATAAGGATGCCGCAGCCGATGACGCTGCCACCGATGCCCATAAGCAGCGTGGCCACCGCGCCACCGGGATCACGTCCGGGCATGATGGCCTTGGCCAGTAATCCGACAAGTGTGCCGAAGCCAATCCAGACCAGCACGTCGTTGGCCAGACGCGCGGCCAGCTCGGGAAGTTGTACGTCTTCCATAGTCAGATTTCTTCTCGGTTGCCGGTATAGAAAAATTGGATCACAGCCGCATCCTCGTGGCACGCGAACGCGAAGTTGCGGCGGACATCGAGCGCACGAACGAAACTCGCCTCGTTCGGTGCCCGGATGTGCCGAAGAAACTCAGGCGGTATTGTGCATCGAAGGGGTGCCGTGCACCAACCATCAACGTTGCTGCTGAGGTTGCCCTGCTTTTTCAGCCTCAGCCGCCTGGGCTTTTAATGCCGCCGCCTCTTTGGCGAGCGTGAACTCCGGTCCCGGCGGAAAGTATTGCACGTCGTCCGACATGTAATAAGGGCTAGGCAGCGTCTGACCGCCGATGCTCACCTGACAGCCACTGGCGGCCAGGCTAGACAGCGTGAACAGACCTGACAGCAACAATGTGGTGGCATAACGAGGTCGCTTGGCCTGCGTCATGCGATTCGTCTCCTCAAAGGGGTGGAACGTCGTATGGCCGGCTAAACCCGACTGGCACGAGGCACGGAGCAAAACCGTTGGACCAGCAGGCCGCCAACTGTATCAAGGATCAGTTGCCAACGACGGGAAGTACAATCCATCGTTGGGGTGGTAATTGGCCACAGGCCGGAACGAGGCTGCGACACTTGCCCACTCTTTACAAACGTCATGACCGTTATCGTCTGCGGGCTCGTCGTGACTTTGATCCGTTTTTTCCGAAAAACTTCGTAGAGGTTGCTTGTCTTTGCCTGTTTGCCCAGTGTTGCACGAGGCACCTTGCCCGGATGGCTTGCCTAGTTCTGGGCAATGCGGGAGCGATGCTTGCGTAAGCGCCGACGCTTTGAGGCCATCGATCAAGGCGTGTTGGGTCGCCCAGGCGCATGGAGGTAGCTTCCAGAGGTGTGGCGGGCATAGGAGCAGTTCGGAGTGGCAAGCTCTGCATGTTTTGGGACGCCGCCTATTGTGAGGCGAGAACGAGCAGGAAGTGCTTGTCGCGTGCTTGGATGTATCTCGCCAAAGTTGTGACGCCCTTGTCTACGGTGCCCGAGCAGGGGAACAGCGACGAACGGGATGCTGCATATTGGCGTGCCGCAACCCACCTGAAAAGGCTGGATTACTTTGTCGGGCATCGCATGGTAGGTAACGACGAGAGAACACGATCACGAGCAATTCTGCTCAGTTTGGGTAAAATCAGATAAGAGCTTTTCTGCCGTGGGAAGGTCGGACTCAGTATTCGTTTTTTCCTCGGAAACTGCTCTGTGCGCACATTACCCCATCTGGTCGTCCCGTTTTGCGTTTAGCGGCCTGAGGAGCTTTGCTATGGCCCATTTAAGAATTGCTGACGCGCGGGATCGGCGGCCGTTGCCATGTGCGAGCCGGCGCTACTGGGCAGCTTGTGGAACATTGCTGGCGGTTGTGCTGTTGTGGCCAGCATCGCCCGCTGCTTGGGCCCAAGGCAACGGTCAGCCAAGTGTGCGAGTGCAACAGCGCCGCACCGTGCCCAGTGATCTTTATTTCTTAAGCTTCGCGAACTTTTACGAAGGCCGCTACTCGAACGCACTTCGCGATTTCAACCATGTGGTGCGCAGTGCTATCAGGAGCCCCACAAGTCGATGGATCGACTCGATTTGTTACTTCACGATGCGGGGCGAAACCTACTATCAGATGGGACGCCTGCCCGAGGCGCTGGCTGACTATCGTTCGGCGCTCGAACTGTACGTTGCCTTTCCCGACTGGATGATGCGGGTTGATTTTCCTGAAAGCATCATGCCGGATGTTTCGCTGCGTCAGGCGGACGCCCCGTGGGGTAGCAGCAAACGCGGCGCGAAGCGGGGCTTGTTTCCACACACGGTGAGAATTGGGCAAGGACAGTTCAACGCCGGACAAGTGCTCGCGCGGGGCGGCGTGCTGACTCAGCCGCAGTGGTTTCCTGTCGATGCGCAGGAAATTGTGCGTTGCACGGCACTGGCGATTCGCCGGCACACCGAGTTGCTGGGGCCAGCGTCTCTGGAAGACCGATTGTCTAAAGACGTGTTGGCGGCGCTGGACCGTCGTCCTGGCATACTCAACCACTGGTCGGAAGCATGGCTCGACCTTCAGCTCGGGCTTGCGGAAGTGGCTACCGGCAAGATACCACAAGCCAAAGGCCATCTGGAGCGTGCGCTGTTGGTGTCAGGGGAGTTTGATCATCCGCTTAGCGGTGTAGCGCTTCTGGAACTGGGCAAAATCGCGCTTAGCCAGGGTGATTTGCAGACGGCGGCGCGCTACTTCGAAGAGGCGACTTACTCGGTAATGCGTTACCCGATCTATCGCGGGCTGGAAGATGCGACGCTGCTCGAAGAGGCGTTTCGTCTTGGGCTGCTAGTGCATTTGGTGTCGAACACGCAGCGTGTCTATCCTCCGCTGGAAGTCGCAGCGCGGTGGGCAAAATCACGCGGTTATCGTCAACTGCAAGCATCGTTGTTGATCGGTGCCGCAGAAAATTACCTGTGGTTGGGCGATAGCCGGCGAGCCGAAATGCTACTGACCGACGCGCAGGCGGCTATCGGTCGGCGCGATATGCGCGCCGGCCGTATCGGAGCCGAGTTGAACTTTTTGCTTGCGAGATTGCTGTACCAGAAGGGCCACATGGAGCGAGGAGACGCGGCCCTGGCCAGTGCGCTGGATTATCAGCGGCGAGGGTCGGTGCGGTTGTTTCATGTCTCGGTGGCCGACCAACGCTACGAAGCCGGTGTGTTTTCGCCTCGCGTGGCCATGAAGGTGTATCAGTCGACGTTGGTCGGCCCCTCATCGGGCCAGTGGGCATTCGAGCCGCTCGAGGCGCTTTCGCTGCTGTTGGGCCCGCTAGAAGGGCCGATGGAGAATTGGTTCGAGGTGGCGCTGAAGCGGCGCGAACGGGATGCGGCGATTGAAATCGCCGACCTGGCGCGACGTCACCGTTTCTTGCGAACGCTGCCTTTGGGGGGCCGTTTGTTAGCGCTTCGCTGGGTGCTTGAAGCTCCTGAAGATGCACTGAGTAAGGCCGCCCGATTACAACGTCGCGATCTGTTGAGTCGCTATCCTCAGTATCTCGAGGCTTCAAAGCAAGCGAATCAGTTGCGGCAGGCTTTGAGGCAGCAGCCACTCGTGGCAGATGATCCCGAGGTGCGGCGGCGCCGGGCTGCGGACCTGGAAAAACTGGCCGAGGTGAGCGGCGTTCGCGAGATGATGTTGCGACACATTGCTGTCGCACGTGAGCCAAGCGATCTGGCGTTCCCTCGTGTGTTGCCGGCCAAAACACAGCGCACGATGTTGCCTGAGGGAACCGCCGTGTTGTCGTTTTTCGCGACATCGAAAATGCTGTATGCGATGCTGCAAACCGCGAAAGCCTCCGATGTTTGGGCCGTTGGCTCGCTACAGAAAATCGAGTCGAAGGTGGTGAAGCTATTGCAGGAAATGGGGCAACGCGATGGGAACCGTGAGCTTTCGGCTGCCCAACTAGTGGGCGATGGTTGGAAGAAAGTTGGGGCGGAATTGTTTGCCATGCTTACCGAAGGGGGCAAAAGCCGTGCTCCCGATTCGTTTGATGAGCTAGTGATTGTGCCGGATGGCGCACTATGGTACGTGCCGTTCGAGGCATTACCGCTATCGACAGCCGCCGACGCGCAGCCGCTGATTGCTCGATCCCGAATTCGGTATGTGCCGCTGACGTCGTTAGCTGTGGTTGGCTTGGGGCCACGGGCCGCCGGGGGGCGTACTGTGTTCGTCGCGGGTCAGTTGTTCGGACGCGATGAGCCGCTTGTGGCCGAACAGGCGCTCGAAGAGTTGCGAAACGTCATGCCAGATATCATCTCGCTTGCGCACCCCCTGCCTATGGCCCCGGCGGTGTTGGCCAGCATGGTCGACCGTTTGATCGTATGGCAAGACGGAAAGCCATTGGAGGGCGATCCGTTTGCCTGGCAGCCCTTGCCCGATTCGGGGGCTGGGTCCGGGGCAACGCTCGCTGCATGGATGCAGTTGCCTTGGGGAGCACCGAGTGTGATCGTCTTGCCGGGTTTTCACTCGGCGGCGGAGAACAGCTTGCGAGGCCGGCACGAGCTGGAACCGGGCGACGATTTGTTTTTGCCGATCTGCGGGTTGATGGCGTCGGGAACGCAAAACATTTTGATTTCGCGATGGCGCGTCGGCGGGCGAATTGCGGTCGATTTGATGCGGGAATTTCTGCAAGAACTGCCGCACACTTCGGCTGCTGACGCCTGGCAGCGAAGTGTCTTCATCGCCATGGAATCGCCGGTCGAGACCGATCTGGAACCTCGCGTGGGACGCGATACGAAGGGAATATTAAAGAACGCCCGTCATCCGTTTTTTTGGGCCGGATATCTGTTGGTGGATGCCGGACCGCTTTCCTCTTCGGATAAAGAGGGACAGCAGCGTGTTGGTGCGGACGCTGCGGCGGCGCGAGAGCCGTGACGTGACGGCCTGCGCTTTCCTTTCCAGGGCCTTTCTCTGTTGTGCGTTGGTGGTGCCGCAAGGCAAGTCGTATCGATAAAAAGTGGGCAAAGTAAAAGTACGGAAGAAATTCCCGACCCGAGTCGCGATTGTCATAGCTGCCAGGGACGACGAAACCGATGTCGCAGATGCGTCGCGACGCCATCCAGCTCGCTTATTGGAACGGCCTGCTCTGGGCCGTAGGCAATGGGCTGGCCAGCACCACGCTGGTGGTTTATTTGGCCCTGGACTTGGGGGCCAAGGGGCGAGCGATCGGCTGGATTTTGGCCGCGCCGCAGCTTGTGGGCACGTTGCGATGGTGGCTTTCGCGCTGGGTGGGGCGCGGCTCGCAGCGAAAGCGATTCTGTCTGGCCTCTTATGCGGTCAGTGTGGCTTTGTTGCTGCTCCTTCCGGTGGTATCGGCGCCAGACGTTTTGCCAACAACACAAAGCTCACTGGCAGCCCTGGTAGTGCTTTGGTGTGGCTACCACTTTTTCGAGTATCTGGGCACGATGGCCTTGTGGTCGTGGTTGGGTGAGATGGCGCCGCCCCGAGTGCGGGGACGTTTCTTGGGACGCCGCGAAGCCTGGATGATTGTGGGCCGGTTGGTGTCGATGATGGCTGCCGGAGGATTCGCTTACCTGTGGCGTCGCTGGCAGCCAGAAGCAGCCGCGTGGTTGGGGTATTCGATTCCCGCTGCGGCCGGCGCGCTGATGATGCTGTTGGCACTTTTGCCGCTGGTTAAAGCACCAGCATTAGATGCTGTAAGTAGCCGATGCTTGTCGAAAAACACAAACGCGGCATGGTGGCAACCGGCACTCGACCGCCGCTTTGGGCGATTGCTCGTTTTCGGGTGCTGGTTTTCGTTCTTCAATGGCCTGACGCAGAGCGTCCAGAATATTTACCCGGCGCGCATATTGGGGTTCTCGCTGCTCGCGATGCTCGGTTTCCGCACACTGATGCGCTTGGGCCAATTGGCGATCGCGCCCGAGGTTGGGCGGTTGGTGGATCGTATCGGTAATCGACCGGTGATGATGAGTGCACTGGCCGTTGTGGCTTGTGGGCCGGCATTTTTCCTGCTCGCTACGCCCGAATCGCCGTGGTGGGTAGTAGGCGCCTTTGTTGCTTGGGCCGCGTATGCAGGATTGAACGTGGGGTTGCCTGGGCTGATCTTGAAGCTTTCGCCCGCCGGTTCAGACAATGCGCCTCATTTGGGGTTCTATTTTGGTGTAACGGGATTGGTGTATGCAGTGAGCACGCTGCTGGGCGGTGAACTTTTCGACTGGGCAGTGTCGCGAGGTCCATGGCAGCTCGGACAGCTCGGATCGCTGGACGGCTACGGTGCGCTATTTCTGCTGGGTTGGGTCACTCGGCTTTCGGCCATTGTGTGGTTGTCGCGGGTTGTGGAACCAGGAGCTTGGCAGTGGAGACAGTGGTTCTTACGGCGGCATGCGGTCGCCCTAGATGCCGAGGTGTGACGTACCGGCTGGCGCTCCTGCAAAAAAGCCGAAGGCGTTGCTTCAACGCGAAACGAGTGACAGTTGTTGGACCAAATTGGCCGTTTGTTTCTGGTAAGAAAAGAGTCGAAGGCTGCCCAAAACGTACGATGTTTGGCGAACCATAAATCTTGAAGTGAGTGCCTTGCCGCGTCGGCCCGCATGGCTCAGTCGGCGGGCGACCACTCTGGAATAGGCTGGCGGTGGATCGTCGGGGCGACTGCCTGTTGAAGCCTCTGGATTTCAGCTTCGGCTTCAGCCACCGAACGAGCATCGGTATGCACCTGGATCGTCAGATTCAGATCGAGTTGCTGGCCGCCCTCAAGATGTCGGCCACGACCATGCTGTGTTTCGAAACTGCGGGTGGTGGGGAAATTGATGCCCGGTTCGAGTCCGGTCACATAGCCATCCGGGGGCATTTGCGTGTTTTTCCAAATGGTGAAGCAAGGGAGTTGTTGCACATTGAAGCAAAGGCTAACGGCTGCGTGTCCTTCTTCGTCGCGAAGCATGACGCGCGTGTTTCCTGAAGGATCAGAAGCGAGCTGGAAGAAATAGCATTGCTCAACGAAACCCGGCTGGCCATCCTCATAGACATCCCATCGATCGATCCCCTCAGCGGCTCGAGAGTTGACGGGTGCCATTGTTTTGATGGGAATAACGGCCCGGGAACCAGGCACGAGCAGTGGTGGGCCAAAGTTGACGTGATACAGCAGCATGGCGTCCACGGGCTCGGCCGATAGATTGACGATCTGATCGCGAATCGTGATTTGCTTACTGCCGAACCGCGTGGCGTACGTCGTGATAAGACGAAGCTTAGCGCCGAAAAGACGAGCCTCGTCGACAATTCCGCTAAGACGGATTTCTCCGGCTGCGGCATCGATGGCCACTTCGACCTGTGAGGCGGGCAGGTTGGCAATGCGGCCATGTAGGCCGTGCATCAGGCGGCCTTGCTCGTCGAACTCGGGCGCTCCGTTGCTTTCGATCCCGCAGCGGCATAGCAGTTCGTCAAAGCCAGCTAGCCAACCCAGACCATCGGGTTGCGCAAGGGGCACGAACTGAGGATGTACCGGCCCACGTACGGGTGATTGCCAGCCGATTTCGAGATGCTCGCATTTGCCCCGCCAAAGGCCCATGCCGCGGGTTGGCACGACGACCAGTTGCAACGCCCCGTTCTGGATGGCCACAACATCCACGTTGTCTCGAAGTCCGCCTCGCAGCGTTTGTTTCACTACCCGCCATCCGTCCGGTGTTTCGGCAACGTCGTCGGGGCCCAGCACAAGCTGATCGGTGTAGATTTCCCGATCGATGTCGGTCAAAGTCCATTTCTTTTCGGCCATTGGTGTTTCCCTCAGCGGCGGAATAGACCGAACGGGCAGCAGAGGCTCTGGCTGATGAATTTACCGG
>WGDQ01000318.1 GCA_015493185.1 Planctomycetaceae bacterium | reverse complement strand
GGTAACAACACGAGCCGAGCCACCTGCTCTACCTTGGCGTCTCTGCCCGCGGAAGCCGCTCGGCACCCGCTTTTCGTTTGGCAAACAACACCGCAGTTCGCCCGGCCACCGAAGCGCGGCCATCGCACCGTCAGGCTCGACGCGGCACGCTCGGCGGGCCGTCGCAAACACTTCGTGGGCTAACCTCTTCGCAAGTGGAATCGCCGCCAAGCGGAAATCGCTGAAAAACAGCCCGCCCGTGCCGGATCGAAACACCGGGGAAAAACGATCTGCTGTCTTGCTGCCGAGCGGGCCGATGCCGCGGCGAAGCGTTACAGTCCACCCGGAAATGCCCTCACGGCGTGGATCTCGCGGACAGAGGATCCTCCTCGCCAGTCCTCTCCTCGGTAATTCTTGTCTGATCTGGTGTGAAAAACAGCTAAAACATACGATGGCCCCACTGGGTATAACGTGTGACGATGCTGATGACGACCGCCAGGGAAAAGGTGACACCGATTTCCCAACCGGCGCGGAGCGGGCCATTGCACGACTTTTCATAAAATCCTGTTGCGAGGAGATACCGACCGTGAAGAAAACGTTACTTTCCGCCGTGGCCGTGTTGGCGTTGCTGGCACCCCACTCGGCCCGTGCGCAAGAAGCGCAGGAGCAGAAGGCGCCTCAAATCAAGCCCATGCTCGTCGTGTCGGTGCGGAGCTACAAACAACTTATCGTCGATCTGAACACCTTGGGCGAAATCTCCGACATGCCGGGGCTGGGGTTGGCCCTGAACCAGTTGATCAACCAGTTCACCCAAGGGCAGGGCATACCGGGCCTCGACAAAGACAAGCCGTTGGGGCTGGCCGTAAGCGCCAATGGTTTCGAGTTTCAAGTGCTTGGCTTTCTGCCCATTAAGAAGCTCGACGATTTTATGGAACTCGTGGGGCAGTTTTCCTCCGATGTCGAAAAGCAGGACGACGGCACCTACGAGGTATCGCTGGGCGATCTACCGCTGCCCATTCCCGTGGAAACACTCTACTTCAAACAACACGGCGATTGGACGTACGTCAGCATTTTGCCGTCGCTCAACAATCTGCCAGACGATCCTAGCGCGCTGCTGGACGACTTGGACGAGCAATACCACGTAGCGGCTCGCATCTACTTCAGCAACATTCCCGAACTGTTTCGGCAAATGGCCGTTCAGCAGTTGAAGACCGGCGTCGAACAAGGGTTGGCCGGCAACATTCCCGGCGGTCCGAAGGTCAAGGCCGAGGTCGAAGTCGAAGCCGAAAAAGGCAAAGTCGAGGTCGAGGCCGAAGTTGAAGTCGAGCGTTCCTCGAACACGGCCGAAATGGCCCGCCGTCAGGTCGAGGCCATCTCCTCGCTGCTCAACGACACGGCTGAATTGACGATCGGCTGGAAGCTCGATGCCTCGACCAAGCGGGGCCTGATCGACCTGGTGATGGTGCAAACCGACGAAGCGGCCAAACGCGGCGGTGGCCTGTTGTCGCAGGTTAGCGAGGAAGTCACGACCGAGTTCTCCGGATTCGTGCAAGAAAAAGCCACGATCGCCGCCAATGTGAGCCTGCCGCTGGGAGACGCCGAAATCGCCCAGTTCAAGCAGTCGCTCGACGAATTGGAAGAGCATCTGCTCGATCGCATCAGCGGCATCAGCCAATTGGGCGAAGAATCGCAAGACCTGGCTGAAGACTTCTTCGACGAAATTTTCGAAGCGGCCGAAGAAACCGTCGACAGCGGCAAGGTCGACCTGGGATTCTCGGTCATGGGCAAAGGCCCGTTCACCATCTTCGGCGGCGTTTACGTCAAAGATGGCAACCGCATCAACCAGCTTCTCGAACGGTTCGTCAGTCTGGTGGAAGACGAACTGGGCTTCTTCGGCATCGACCGTTCGACGATTGAAAAGCCGCGCGTGAAGCTCTACTCCACCTGGGTGCCGATCCCCGGTGGCGAAACCGGCGATCAGTTGGCCGAGCTTTTCGGAGACAACCTCGAGCTGGTGTTCGGCACCGGCGAGCACGCGTTCTATCTCGGCCTGGGCGAAGGCAGCATCGAACTGGTCAAAGGCGCGATCGAGGCCTCGGCCTTGGCCGCCGACAAGAAGACCACCCCCGTGCAGGCCACCGTGGCCGTCGGACCGCTGCTGAAGCTGCTGGCCTCGTCGCTCGAGAAAACCGAGACCGGCGAAGACCGGCCGTTGCTCTCGATGATGAACCTCGACCTGGAGGAAATCTCCGAAAATCTGGAAGAGGGTAAAGACCGCGTGTTTGTCACCGTCAAACCGGTTCGAAACGGCGTGCACACGCACATCGAGCTTGAAGAAGGGCTGATCAAAACGCTCGGCTCGCTGCTCATGACACTGGGCACCGCCGGCGTACCCGGCCTGAACGGGGGCTTTTAACGCCCCGTGCCACGCCCGGCGCAAGCGGGCCGCGTTCCATAGCGCGCGGCCACGTTTCGATGGGCCGTCGTGTGTCGGACCGCACGCCGCCACAACCCAAGTGACGCGGCGTGGTCCGGACCGTTCGGGCGGGCCGACCTGCGGCCGGGCGACTCGCACGATCGGCCGCCCTGTTAGGCAACCATCCCCCTTACCAACAGCGATGTCGGTGGTCCTGGATCGCTGGCATCGCTGTTGTGTTTTTCCGGCGCCGGCGAACCGGCTCGCCCCCTCACCCAAGCTGTGAGCCAGCCCCTTCCCATAAAAGGATTCGCCGCAAGCTGGTTGATGCGGTTGCCATCTTTGACGTAAATGCCGCCGCATTCCCTGCATACCTTGTGTCGCATGGGCCGATTGGTACGCTGAGTGAGGGACGCACCCGAGCGACCACACCCGGGCGGAGACCATCGCTATTGCAGACATGCACAGCGGCGGCTGGCCGGTCCAACGCCAATTTCGGCTCTCCTTTCGTTCGTTCCGTGGTCGTCGCAGACATGCGCAGCGGGGGTTGGCCGGTCCAACAGACACGTCCAACAGAACGGAAAAAATCGAGATCGGTCGCAAGCGCGGCAAACCAGAAGAAAACCAGAAGTAGCAATCGACGTGCAACACGCTCAATTTCCACCTCTGCTGCATGCGATTGCCGGCGTTGAGATCAACGAACTGGCACATCGCTACGGCACGCCGCTTTATGTGTACGATGCGGCCACGATCGTGCAGCGAATTCGCGATCTGGCCGATTGGGATGTGGTGCGCTATGCCCAGAAAGCGTGCTCGAACCTTGCGGTGCTGGAGTTGGTTCGCCGGCATGGCGTGCTGGTCGACGCCGTGAGCGAGGGCGAGATTCGCCGGGCCATTGCCGCCGGCTATTCGCTCCAGGGCGACCCGCCCCCCGTCGTGTTTACGGCCGATGTGTTCGATCGCGGCACGCTCGATCTGGTCGTCGAGCGCAACGTGGCGGTCAACTGCGGATCGCCCGACATGATTGAGCAATTGGGCCGCGTGGCTCCGGGACGAGAAATCACGCTGCGAATCAATCCCGGCTTCGGCCATGGCCACAGCCAGAAGACCAACACCGGCGGGCAGCAATCGAAACACGGCATCTGGCACGAGCAGCTCGAGTCGTGCCTGCGGCTGGCCGACCACCACGGCTTGGCCGTTACCGGGCTGCACATGCACATCGGCTCGGGAACCGATCTCGAACATCTGGCCAAAGTGGCCGACGCGATGGAACAAGCGGCCCACTCCGTCGGGCGCCGGCTATGCAGCGTCAGTGCCGGAGGTGGCCTGCCCGTGCCCTATCGCGAGGGCGAACAGCGCGTCGACCTGCCGGCTTACTTTCGGCTCTGGAACGCGATGCGGGAGCGTTTGCAGCAGGCTTTCGGGCACGCGGTGCGGCTGGAAATCGAGCCGGGCCGCTATCTCACGGCCGAAAGCGGCTATCTGGTGGCTGAAATTCGGGCCATCAAACAGATGGGCGCGAACACGTTCTACCTGCTCGACGCGGGATTCAACGACCTGGCACGCCCCATTCTTTACGGGGCCTATCATGCCATGTCGGTGGTTCCCCAACAAAACACGACCCGCCAGCGCCCTGTGCACGATGTGATCGTCGGTGGGCCACTCTGCGAATCGGGCGATATTTTCACGCAGCGCGAAGGCGGATTCGTCGAACATCGCCCCCTGCCCGAGGCCCACGTAGGCGAGCTCTTGGTGCTTCACTGCGCCGGTGCCTACGGCTCGGTGATGGCTTCGAATTACAACTCGCACTATCTGCCGGCCGAGGTGCTGATCGACGACGGTCGACCCCGTTTGATTCGCCGCCGCCAGTCGTTCGAGCACCTTGTGGCCCTCGAGCAGAATCTCGATTGACCCCCCCGCCTTCCCGCGGCACCGTCGTCCCCCGCGGTTCCCTCAATTC
>WGDQ01000317.1 GCA_015493185.1 Planctomycetaceae bacterium | reverse complement strand
GTTGCGTGTCTTGCGAATCCATTCGGCGGCCCCAAACCCCAAAAAGGCGGTTGAAAGCGGGCCGCCAAAGCGTAATGGATCGTGGCGGCGGAATCCACCGCAGTTGTTTTGAGCCCGATCGTTCGATCGTTCGAGTGGCGAGCGGCCGATACCCATTCAGACGGCCCCAGACCACCCGGTGTCCGTCCGAGCGGCGCGTCGGCCTCTCGGAGCATGGCCCCAATGCCGAAATGCCGAAAAGATGGTGGGCTTCCCAAACCCGCCGAGTTGGCCCCCACACTTTCCGCCGCTCCGGTCATGCGATACGTTGCGGCTGTTTGCTCGCCTCGAAGGAAAGGATCAGGAACAAAGAAAAGCCCGATGCACACATGTGCCGAAGCTCACGGTTCGGGCGCTGGCTCGGTTTCCGGCAGGCCCGAACGGGGCGAATTGCCGACGGCACTGTCGAGCTGGCGGTTTCGAAAAAGCACGAGCGGCCCGATCCGGCGAGCAAATGTTTCCAGCGCGCGGGCAGCGGGCCAATGCCGCAGCACCACGGGCAAACGCGAAAAAAAGAAGGCTCGACCACAAACCAGTCGCACAGGGCGAAGGGAACCCATCCATGTCAGAACGCGAACGTTGGACGATTTATCCGCTGTTGATTTTGGCGCTAGGCGCTTCGCTCAAAGACAAGGTTGTTCCACCACGAAATTTCGAGGTGGATCGCTTGAAGTGCAACCAGATCGAGGCGGCGAAAGCCAATCTGGGCGTGGCCCAGGCCGAGCTGGCCACTTTGGTCGGCGCCACCGTGCAGCGGTTGCAGGCGGCCGAAGGCGATTACCAGCTCCTCCAGGCCCGCAAGTTTCGCATCGTGGGAAAAGATGGCAGCGTTCGCGTGCTGCTGGGCGAGACGGAGACGGAAACGGGTGGAGGCATTCAGATCTACGGCAATGGCGACCACCCGGTGGCAACCGTCGTGGCCAGTCCGGATGGAACATCGGCCACGGTGCAAATTTTCAACGCCGAGGGACAACGCCGCGTGGCGCTTTCAACTGCCGATCAAAGCGGCGTGATCTCCACGTTCACCGGCGACGACCAGTTGCTCGTGCGGGTGATGTTCGATCGTCGGGGATCGGGCGTGATTTTCACCCGCGACCACGACGGCAAACTGCGCTTGCTGCTCGGCGTGCCGTTCACCCAAGAAGCACCACCGCATCTAAATGAAGAGGCCCAACCCGAGCCGCCGGAAGCCGGCGATGCCAAAGGCGAAGAAAAAGGCCGGGAAAGTGGCGGGCAAGATGACGCAGCGAACGAAGGAGAAGGCGACGGCGCGGCATCGGGGTCCGAGACGACGCCTTCTTCGGAACCTGCTCCGGCAGCCTCTGGCCGGTCGCCCGAGTCGTCGTCGGCTGGCAACAAAGAAGAAGCGGGAACAACCGAGCAGTCCGACAACGCATCGCCGTAGGCGGGTTGTTTGTCGAACCACCGTTTCTCGATTGGGTGCCAGGTGCCTTCGCCCAGGAAGCATCGGGCAGCGTCGGGTGGCCGCGGCGTTTACTTGGAATGATTGCTGGGCGATGCGGTGCCCGAGTTGGACGAGAGGGCGGCTTGCTGGTCGTGCGCCGGGTTGGCGTCGGTTGCAGAAACGTTTTGGATGGACTGTTGGCTTGGAGTTTGCGCCGCCGGCGTGGCCGATCGGTTTTGCTCGGCGGTCGTCGTTTCCGCGGGCTGGTCGGTTTCTGGAGTGTCGTCGACGGTTTCCACCGGCATCGGGCCCCCGAAGCGGCGCATGCGGTAGAGTTGCAGCCCGTGAATGGCGTGGTAGAGCGCGCCGCACTCGACCGGCATGCTCTTGGTTCGTTCGAGCATCTTGCACAGCGCCACCACGCCTCGCGTTATCCACGGCTCGCGAACCTGCTTATCGGTGAGCGCGAACATGAGAAACTCCAGCGTGTGGCCGGTGGTGCCGATGCGCACGGCGATATCGGGCGATCGGGCGGGCCGCTGGAAGTAGCTGGCCGAAAACGAACCGTCGGGCTGCTGATACTGCTTGGCCTTGGCCACGGCCTGGTCGATCACTTTTTGGGCTGCCGCCCAACCGCCTTCCAGCTTGCCGCCTTCGGCCAGGTAGCGATTCAGCGCCATGTTCATGCCGATCAGCCGATGCGTGCCACCACACGCGCTGGCGTTCAGGTCTTGTTTGGCTTCCATGGCCACGAGACGCTCAATGGTCCACTCTTTGCCGTCCTTCGCCTTCCAACGGGCATCGAGCGGCAGGTAGGTGGATAAACCGATCAGGGTCCAACTGGCCTCCATTCCATCGCGCACATCCCATTGGGCCTCGGTCACCAGATCGCCGATTTTGTACGTTTTGCCGCCCACCACGATCGGGTCGTCCCACTCCAAATCGAGCTGGGCGAGCACGGCGAGCCACTGGTCTTCGTGCCCCATGCCGGCCCGGTCGCCGGGCCCCAGTACGGCTTCCAGGCCCTTTTCGCCCGGGCGAAGATCCCAGCCCCGTAGTTGACCGCCGCGAAGCAGCCAGTCGACGGCCGGCACCAGTTGGCCCTGATCGTAGACCTGAAGTGCCCGACCGTAGCCAAGAATGCCGTGGATGATTTGCCACGCGGCATGCTGGTTCACATCGAGATGGCGGTTGAGCGTGGTTCGCAAAACGCCATCGACCCGCTGGCGCAATTCTTCTTCGCTTGGCAAAGGTTCTTGCTGAGCCGACGCTCGATCGGCCGAGGTCTCGGCTGTCGGACTGTCCGAACAGCCAACCGCGGCGGTCAACGCAACCAACAAGCAGGTGCCCACTATCCCGGCAAACAACCGTCGTGTGCAGTGTCTTGGCCGCATGGGGAGATTCTCCCGTTTTTTACACATAGATGGATGTTTCGCCGCTGGTCCCAATTGCTTGGCT
>WGDQ01000316.1 GCA_015493185.1 Planctomycetaceae bacterium | reverse complement strand
CAATGAAGACGGCAGCCGACCATGGCAGCGGAAACGCATCTGGCAGACGGGTCTCTGGCTCGGGATCAAGTGTCATGGTTTTGATAACACGCAAGTAATAGAACAGGCTGATCACCGTATTCAATCCGCCGATAACCAGCAAAAACCACAGATCGGCCGTCACCAAAGCACGAAAAGCAGCAAATTTGGCTACGAATCCGGCCAGCGGTGGAATGCCGATCAAACTGAGCAGAATCGTACTGAGGCAAATAGCCACAGTTGGAGAACGACGGATGAGGCCCGCATAATCGGCGATTTCTTCGCTATGCATGGCATTTCGCAGAAAGGCCACGATAGCAAAGGCGCCCAGGTTCATGAAAAGATAGGCTCCGATGTAGAAGGCCAGAGCTGAAACGGCTTCTTCAGCAAGCCTCGCATGGCCTGCTGAGAGCACTGCGACGGCGGCGACGGGCATCATCATATAGCCGGCGTGGGCGATCGTCGAATAAGCCAATAGCCGTTTGATGTTTGTCTGCCCGTAAGCCGCTAGGTTCCCGAACGTGCAGGTGACGGCGGAAAAAATGGCAATCACCAGATACAGAAATTGTCGCACTGGCCCGAGCGAGGCCATGAGCGATGCCCGATCCGTCGCAGGCGCAGCGACGTCGACGGCGTTATGAGCCTCGGTGGCTGATGTGAGAATTGCAGGGCGTACGGTGGTCGAAGTTTTCTCAGATAACGCCGCAGGCTGTGCGCGATGGGACGCGGCAACGGCGCGCTGCTGCGCTATTGTACCTTCTGATGCCGTCGGGATTGTTGCAAAGCCCACGACTAATCGGACCAGCAAGGCTAGGGCCGCGCCCTTGGAGGCGATTGACAGAAAAGCCGCTACTTCGGCAGTCGCTCCCTCGAACACGTCGGGGCACCAGAAGTGAAATGGTACAGCGGAGAGTTTGAAGGCCATGCCGACAGAAACCATTAGTCCGCCCAGAACGAGGGCCACCGCTGAGTCGGCGGCGGTGCCGTTCTGGAGCATCTCAGCCAGACGGATGGCTATTGTGGGAAGATGAGCCGAGCCTACAACTCCAGCCAAAAGGCTGATGCCATAAAGCATCACGCCGGCTGCGCCTGCGCCATAAACAGCGTATTTGATGGCTGCTTCACTTGAATTGCGATCGTTTCGCCTTAAGCCAGCCAGCGCATAAGAAGGAACGCTGGCCATTTCCACAGCAAGAAAAACCATAAGCAAATGATTGGCGGCAGCCATCATCGACATGCCGACCGTGGCACCCAAGACCAAGGTGTAGAAGTCGCCCGCGTCGTCTCGAACCATCGCGCCGCTGAGTTGGGTGAATATGACGAACAGTGCGGCGAAGAACAACAGGAAGGCACGGATGTAGACGGTCAATGGGTCGTAAATGAGCAAGCCGGTGAAGATTTCACCTCGGTCGAAAAACTGCTCACCACCGAGATGGCGCCACGGCGCGGCCAAATACAGGGCCACTAGTGCACCAATCAGTGGCAGCCAACTAACCGTCCAGGTGACAAGCCGCTCGCTGCGTGGCCCAATGGCTAATAGTCGCAACAGGAGCATCAGCACGATTGTGCCACACAAAACAAGTTCCGGGCCAAAGACCCGAAGCGAGTGCTTCGTGTCGGTCAGGACGTATTGCAGTAGTTCGTGAAGGGTCACGGCGATCTTCGTGCTGGTTGTCTGGTTAAAGGACACGGGAAATCAGTTGGAGCGAAAGCGATCAGGCATCAGATATCGGGTGAAGCAGCGCCCGCTTTTATTGGGCGCAGCGTTGTCTCGACAAGTGGCGCAGCACCGTGTCTTTGAAGACTTCGGGGCTGACGAACATCGACGACCGGGGCCGCCCGATGCGACGCGCGGTCAAGTTCAGCAGGCGTATTCTTGAACAGTCGTGAAGCCGTTTTTTCCACGTCCGATTCTTCTGAAGATTGCTCTTGCTGGAGGCGTGGCGTTTTCACGTCGCGTGTCCACTCGGCCAGTTGCTCGATTGTCTGGTCCACGGTCGGCGCCATGTAATTGAAGACAGCCTGCGGATAGACACCGAAGAGAATAGCAAACACAACTAAGGGGACCGCGATGCCGATTTCTCGAGCCGTCATGGGTTTGAGTGCGTCTGCATGCGGACCTTTGTATTCAGGGCCGAGATACACACGCTGTAGCGTCCACAGAATATAGCCAGCCGTCAGAATGACGACCGATGCTGCAACAACGGCCAATGCATAGCTGAAGTTCCACACGCTGAGCACCACGAGCACTTCACCAATGAAGCCGCACAGGCCCGGCAAACCGAGACCAGCGAAAAAGATAATTGTGGCCAGCCCGCTATAGACAGGCATCTTGGCGAACAGCCCACCAAACTCGTTGAGGTTGCGGTGATGAACGCGGTCGTAGATGACGCCGACCATGAAGAACATGCCGGCCGAGCTGATGCCGTGGGCAATCATCTGAAACATCGCCCCATTGACGCCTAACTGCCAATACTCGGGATTGAACAGATTACCTTGCGTGGCGGACCAAACGCCAAGCCCCAGCACGACATAGCCCATGTGGCTGACGGAGCTATATGCCACGAGACGTTTGAAATCCTTCTGCGCCAACGCCGCAAATGCGCCGTATACCATGCTGACGGCGCCCACGACGCATACGACCCATCGCAAGTCGAATCCTCCGTCAGGACAAATCGGGTAGCAAATCCTCAAGATGCCATAGCCGCCCATTTTGAGCAGGATGCCCGCAAGGATCATGGAAATGGGCGTGGGCGCCTCGACGTGGGCATCGGGCAACCAAGTGTGCACCGGAACGGACGGCACTTTGATGACGAATCCAATAAACAGCAGGAGGAAAGCCCACCATTGAATCGAGCGGCCGAGAAGAATTTCGCGGTCGAAAACGCCTGTCTCGCGCCCAAGAGTGGCCAACGCCAAGAGGTTGAAAGTGTGGATGGGTTGGCGAAGCTCCGGTGGCTTCTGGCCCTCGGCTTCTACGGCGACGATGGTTTTTTCTGGCACCATCGACATGGCGAGTTGATCGCGGCTAAGCTGTGTGAGATCGCTGTTGAAGTAAAGCATCAACAGGGCGATCAGCATCAGCACGCCGCCGAGCAGGGTGTACAGAAAAAACTTAATTGCTGCGTATTCGCGTCGTGGTCCGCCCCACACGCCGATGAGAAAATACATCGGCAGCAGCATCACTTCCCAAAAAACGTAGAACAGGAAGAAATCGAGCGCGAGAAAAATGCCTAGCATGCCCGTTTCGAGCACAAGAAACAGCATGCAATAGGCTTTGATCTGTTTCGTGATCCCCCAACTAGCCCACATTGCCAGCACGCTGAGGGAAGAAGTAAGGAGCAACAGAGGAAAGCTGATTCCGTCTAGCCCCATGGCGTAGTAAATGTCAAACGAGGGGATCCACGAGCGGACGAAGGCTAACTGCATGTTCGCTTCGTGCGGCGCAAAACGGATCGACGCGCCGTCGCCGCCAGTGGGTATGATCAGCAGTATGGTGAGCACGAACACCGCGATCGTTATGGCCAGCGAAAAAAGCTTGATGGCGTCTTCTCGGTCTCGGGGAAAGAAGACCAGTGCTGCCGCCCCGAGGGCTGGTAGAAAGACAATCAAACTCAAGAACCAAACAATTGCATCTGAGCCCATAGTTACGTTTTTCCGTTTCTCAGGCGTGCCCTAGTGTGTCTAGCACAGAGATCTCGATGTATTCAAAATGCTGGTTTTACAACGCCGTCGCATAGCTTGTCTTGTACTGAGCGAGGCCATCCGGCCCGATGGTCGTCATGCTGCATCAACTGCCGGCCATCGCATAACTCCACAGAAAGCTGGCTAACACAAACAGTGCAACCGTGCCAACGGCAATGAACATGACGTACTGCCGCAGGCGTCCTGTCTGTACGCGACGCAACGAAAGGCCGATGCCGTAAGTCCACGTTGCCAGTAGATTGACAAAACCATCGACGACGTAGCGGTCGATCAGATCGTCTAGCCGAGACAGGCCACGCACCCAGCGGGCCGTGCTATCGATAAACCAGTCGATGCGCTGCCGGTCGAATGCAGCAACGCGCTGCGCGATGAAATGTGTCGGGCGAACGAAAATGGCCCAATACAAATCGTCGATATACCAGCGGTTGATCAGGAAACGATGGATGCGAGGAAACTGCTGCTGCACTTCCTCTGCGTTAAGCGTGCGAGTGCCGTAAAACAACAATGCCAGCAAAAAGCCCGACAGGGCCGTGCCAAAGGCGACCAAAGTGGCCGTGGTATGGATGCCGACATCGGAGTGCGACAAATGCTCATTGGGAATGCGGAGCGACGACCAAAAAACGCCGTCGGTCATCGACGTAACGGGGCGTCCGTCTTCGATCAGATTGGCAAGGCTTAGGTTCGTGCCCGGCACACGCCAAGCCACACCGGTGGCGAAAATAGCCAGAATCACCAGTGGTACATACATCACCTTGGGCGATTCATGGGCATGCTCGTAGATGTGCGTGTCGCGCGGTTTTCCGGCGAACGTCATGAACCAAAGGCGAAACATGTAGAACGCTGTGATGGCCGCACCGCCAGCAGCTACCCAATAAAGCGGCGCGTGCGCAGGATTCGCCCGACTGAACGAAAGCACCTGGGCGATGATGGCATCCTTGGAATAGTATCCGCTGAAACCGATGACGAAGGGAATTCCTGCTCCTGAGATTGCCAGGCAGCCGACCAGCATCGTATACGCTGTCCAGGGCATTTTCTTGCGCAGGCCACCCATGAGCGGCATTTCATTGGTGTGGCAGGCATGAATCACTGAGCCGGAGCAGAGAAACAGCAACGCCTTGAAAAAGGCGTGTGTTACCAAATGGAAGAGCCCGGCAAGCCAACCGCCAACTCCGAGTGCCAGCATCATGTAGCCCAATTGGCTAACCGTCGAGTAGGCCAGTACTCGCTTGATGTCGGTTGCTGCGATGGCAATGGTTGCTGCCAAGAAGAGCGTAATGGCCCCGATGTAAGCGATCACCAGCAGCACTTCAGGTGAAAACACCGGGTAAAATCGGCCCACAAGGTAAACGCCGGCTGCCACCATCGTGGCGGCGTGGATCAGCGCACTGACCGGTGTCGGACCTTCCATAGCGTCGGGCAACCACACGTGTAGTGGGAATTGGGCGCTTTTGCCGACGCAGCCGCAAAAAATGCCCAATCCAGCAACTATCAGCAGGCCATATCCCAGGTGCTGCTCGCGCCAGATGGCAAGCTGTTCGTCGGTAGGTTGAACGCCCGCTTCGATTTGATCGTAGGCGGCAAGCCGGACCATACCATTGGGTATGCCGCCCGGTGCCTGCGTGACCAGGGTGAATACGCCAGGACGCCCGTCGACATCGCCGAAGGCGAAGGTTCCCAGGCTACCCCACAAGGCCATCAGGCCTATGATCATGCCGAAATCGCCGACACGGTTGACAATAAATGCCTTGTTCGCAGCAGTCGAAGCGCTATGCCGTTCGCGGTAGAAGCCAATGAGCAGATAAGAGCAAATGCCCACGAGCTCCCAGAAAACGAACACCATGGCCACGTTGCCGGCGATGACGAGTCCCAGCATGCTGAAGCAAAATAGCGACAGATACTGGAAAAATCGATGGAAACGGCCACGTCGGCGTAGCGATGTGCCGTCGGGCAACTTGCACTCGTTGTCCACCAGCTCATCGGTTAGCTCCTCGTGCATGTAGCCGATTGAATAGAAGTGGATACACGAGGCGATCAGGGTCACCATGCAGAAAATCGATACGGTGAGGATATCGATGTAGTAGCCAATATCGATCAACAGGGTTTTCGACCGGTAAAGTGGATACCAACTTCCGGTGTACACGACCTTTTCCGGTGCCTGATGGGCGGCGTGGCCGTGGTCCGAAGTGCCGGTGCCGTGACCGTGATGATCATTTTGCAAGTGATCCGCATCGTCGCCAGCTTCCTCGTGGTGATCGTCAGTCCGGTAGGCGACAGACGTGAAATGGTTTGCCGCGGGGTCGAAAGTCGACGGTTCGAGCAGAAATGCCCTCGACTTTTCGGCTGCGGCCTGCTGCGACTCGGCGTCATGTGACGCGTGGGTTGGTGCTCCGGTCACACCGTGCTGAGCGAGCCACATCGTAAAGCTAGTGATCGATAGGACAAACGATCCGAGAATTGCACCGGTGGCTACATAGGCGGCCAACCGCCCGTGACGTCCCATCTTGGGACCGAAAAGAAAAATCAGTGTGAATGATGCCAGCGGCAGCAACCACGCGCCGCCTAATAGCAGCGGCACCAGACTGGCAAGTTGATCCACTTGTTCCATCGCTTGGATTCCGGTTCGTGTCCGGTGTGTTTTTGCGGGCACCACGGGCGAATCAGTCGCTCGCGTCGCCGTAGCGCCGCGAAGGTTAACCTCTTAATTCGTCGGCGTGATCAACGTCGACGGTAGCTTGGTTATTGTAGTAATTCAGTGTTATAGCCAGCGCAATGGCGGCTTCAGCGGCTGCCAGCACAATGACGAACAGAGCAATCAACTGTCCGTCGAGGCCAAGCGTGCGAGCGCCAGCGCGATTGAGCACATGGCTGCCGAATGCGATGAAATTGAGATTGGCTCCGTTGAGCACCAGTTCAATTCCCATGAGCACTCCCAAGGCATTTCGCTTTGTGGCCATGCACACCACGCCGCATACGAACAGCACGGCGCCAACGACCAAGTAGTGCGAGACACCAACTGGTTGTGTTAGCAAGTTCATTGGTTCGCTATGCCTTTTGACGGCCTTCGTTGCAGAAGATATTGCCGCCGCCTGCGAATACGCGACGTTGGGGTTATTCCGATGCGCGATAGCGGGCCCGCGCCAAATAGGCAGCGCCCACCAACACGACAAGCAAATGCACCGACACGATTTCGAATGGCAACAAGTAGCCAGACATGCCGGCACGCGATTCAGGATCTTTGACCGAAAGCTGATCGACGCGCTCGCCCAACAGTCCGAAACCCAATTGGGTGGCGGTTTGCGAAGGCGCGAAACGCGGATCGTGTGCTAGCGCTTCCGAGGCATTTCCTTGAGTGCCTTCCCGGGTGTAGGCAGCCTCGGGCAATGGTGGTCCCTGGGTCCAGGCATCAACGCTCCAAGCGACCTGCAAAAGCACCGCAAGCAAAGAGCCTCCGACGATGGCCGCGAGAATCCATTCGCCACTGGGGGTGTGCATGGAAACGAACGGCTGTTGCGCAGTGAGCATGACACCGAATATCAGCAGAACCAGCGTACCGCCAACGTAGATCATCAGTTGCATGGCACCCACCATGTCGGCCCCTGCCAAAAAAAAGAGACCGGCTGTGGAGCCGAGCGAAACGACCAAAAAGAAGGCCATCCGCACGATATTCGTTGTGACGACAACGGCCACAGCGAACGCGCACGCCAGAATAGAGAACAACAGAAAGAAGAAACTGTGCCAGATGATCGGTGAATGCATGAAGACGTTACCTCGCGGGGCGCAGCCGTACAGATGAGGTTGCGGCGACCCGATCCTCGCCTGGCTGGTCGGATGGGCTGGAGTCGAACTGCACGGCTGGTGTTTCAGACTCAATCGGCTGCTCGTATTGCTCGCGCGCGGCGCCAAGCGGCTTGCCTCGCATTCCGGTTACGCCACCCGGGAAGGCAAATGTCCATAAGGTCGCGCCAAGAAAGAACACGGCGGCCAGAGGCGTGCAGTATTTCAGGCAAGTGGTGATGACTTGGTCGATTCGCAGGCGTGGCAAAGTCCAGCGAACCCACATCATAAACAGCACGCCAAGAATGGCCTTAAAAACGAAGTTGGCCATCCCGAGGAAGTTGGCCAGGTAGTTCAGGGCCGGGTGATCGGGCCAGAAAGCAGTCACAGGGATCGGGCCATTCCAGCCACCGAAAAACAACAGTGCCGCCAGACCGCTTACGACAAACATCGATCCGTATTCGGCCACAAAGAAAAAGAGCCAGCGAAAGCCCGAATATTCGGTGTGAAAGCCAGCCACCAATTCGCTTTCAGCCTCAGCCAGATCAAATGGGGCACGATTGACGCTGGCTGTGGCACAGGTGAAATAAACCCAGAAAATCAGAAAGGTGAAGATGTCGTGGAACAAGAACCAGTTCCAAAACCATCCGCCCTGCATGTTGGCGATTGTTGTAAGGTCCATCGTTCCAGCAATCATCACCGGCACGATTACGCACATGCCGAGCGGAACTTCATAACTGACGACCTGGGCTGCCTCGCGCATGGCACCGAAGAGCGACCACTTCGACCCCGATCCATAGCCGGCGAGGATTACGCCGAAGACCTCGATGCCCATCACAGCCAAGATGAAAAAGACGGCCACATTCATCCGCTGGGCAACCCAGCCATTGGCGAACGGCAGCGCGATAAACGCGGAGTACGAGGCTCCGAAACTCACGTAAGCTGCTACGCGAAACAGAAGCGGGTCGGCGTCTTTCGGGCAAAGGTCTTCTTTGGTCAGCAGCTTGATGCCATCGGCAATGGTTTGCAACCAGCCGAATTTCCCCCCAACGCGGGTAGGTCCCAGCCGATCTTGAATACGGCCAGCAACCTTCCGCTCGGCCCATACGAAGGCGATGCCGCTGCCCAACGACAGAGCAATCAACAGTGCGGCGTGAACCAGAGCGGCAAGCAGATAAGCTGCCCAATACGGGAGGAAAGTTTGAAGATACTCTGCCACGATTCGGACCAATCCCTACAACTGCCCTGCACGCCGGTATTGAAACTCGCGCGATCGGCAGCGGACAGCGTACGATGAAAAAACGGAAATCGTTGGTTCAGAAGTTCGTGAAATATGGCACAAGCGCGGGGGGATACACAAGTACCCCCGAACGCTTTTTTCTGCTTTCCTTTCTGCTGTGGGGATCCGCCCTCAGGTGCTTGCCTCTCTGCGCGGTCAATTCTGGGGCAGCAGCCAAGGATCAAGGAGCCGACTAGTCTGATAATGGTCGTGCTGTCGCCAAGGTGGCAAAAAAACGGGCGGCAGATGATGCGCGCGAACGAAAGGCGAACGGTGGCTTTCCAGCCTTTCCACGGCCATGCGGAACGCGATCCGTCGCCTGACTGGGTTTGGTGCCAGCCAGTTCGGTCACGCGGCGGCGTCAGCAACGTTGAGGAACCTGCCGCTCTTACCGGTCGATTTCTCCCATCACGATGT
>WGDQ01000315.1 GCA_015493185.1 Planctomycetaceae bacterium | reverse complement strand
CTCGATGGCCGCGCATGTGCCGACCGGCACGGTGCTTTTGGTAACCACAATGGTGCGAGGATCCAGATGCGGCGCCATCGCTTCCACCACGCTCCACAGGGCCGACAAATCGGCCGAACCGTCTTCGGCCGAAGGCGTGCCGACCGCCAGAAAGATCAGGCGGGCCTTCGGAACCGCGGCGGCCAAATCCGTGGTGAAATGCAACCGGCCATGTTCGATGTTTCGCTCGACCAACTCGCTCAATCCCGGTTCGTAAATCGGCACTTCGCCTCGCTGGAGGCGAGCGATTTTGTCTTCGTCGATGTCGACGCACGTTACGTCGTTGCCGCTGTCGGCAAAACACGTGCCCGTAACCAACCCCACATAGCCGGTGCCTACCACGGTGATTTTCATAAGACGACTCTCGAAGAAGGAAACAGAGGAAGAGAGGGCTCAGGATGAGAAAGGAAAACGCAAACAGATGAGCGAAAAGAAAGAGAAAAGGACGATTCAGAAGCAAGCTCAAGGTGAAGCGAAAGGCCAACAACAAAAAACGAAGTTGTGGTAATGCAAGGCAGTACGCAGACGCGACCGGCACGCGACCCGGGCGAACGCCGAACGGTCGTTTCTCGACGCTCTCGACGCGCAGCGTTTTGGCCGCTTGTTTTCGGCCGAACGACGGCCGCGACTTGGGCTGCGCGATTTTTTTCTTTTCCGAACAACGGCCTACGCACCGTGCGAGCGGCTGCCGGCTTGCTTCGCGAGCCGATGCCGCCAATAGTGCCATGTGTCGGCCACGGTTTGCTCGATCGGAACTTCCGGACGCCAGGCGGTATCGCGCTGCAACCGCGAAATATCGGCGATCGGCTCCTGCACGAAATGCCCCCGCGACTCGATCACCGGGCGATCGGGATCGGCCATTTGGTGCAGCAGGTCGAAAACCTCGCCGCTCCAGCGGGCCACGCCCGAACCTACATTGTAAACTGAGTCCGCTGCCCCGTGCAGCACGATCTCTCGATAGGCCCGCACCACGTCGCGAACGTCCGACAAATCGAGCCGGGCGCGGCGGGTGCGCAGCACCACCGGATCGTTCGAACGCCGGGCAAACTGGCATGCCCACTCTGAGAGCATCAGGCGGGCATCTTGTCGTGGCCCGGCATGCTGGAAGCTGCGGGCGATCAGACCGTGCAGACCACGCTGCACGGCCTCGTGCAGCAACTGCTCGGCAGCCAGCTTGGTACGACCGTACCCATTTTGCGGGTTGAGCTGCCGGCGCTCATCCACGACGGCATTCTCAGGCGAGACGCTGCCGTAAACCTTGTTGCTGCTCACGAGCAACACCCGCGCGGTCGGAGCCACCTTCTCGACAAACTCAAGCAGCCGCCGTGTGCCTTCCACGTTCACCGACCACGCCAGCGGCGTCGGCTCGCTGCGACCACAAACGGCGGGAATACTCAGCGCGGCCAGGTGGTAAACCGCCTCGGGGGCGAACCGCTCAATGGCCTGCCGTGTGGCTTCGGGCGGTTGCCCTTGCTCCGCGAGGTTCCAGCCGTAAAGCGCCGCTTCGTCGCTCACACGCCGCGGCACGTCGGCAGGCCAACGACCGTGGCGCGAAATGCCCAGCACGCGGTCACCCTGCTCGAGCAGATGCTGGGCCAGGTGGCTGCCGGCAAAACCACTGATGCCTGTAATCAGCGCTCTCACGAGATGGAAATTCCCATTGTCTCGCAACACGGCGCTGGGAAGGCTTCCGACATTCGCGTTCGAAGAAAACCTTCAACTGGCAGGCGGTCGACCGCTCTGCGGCGCGACGCCCCATGTCGCTTCGTGCTCCAACTCATTCATCCACTCGCTTCGCGCCGTGCCTGCTCCAGGTCGGCATCAACCATCATGGCCACCAGATCCGCAAAACACACGCGGGGTTGCCAACCGAGCCGGGCTCGCGCTTTGCTGGCATCGCCCACCAGCATGTTGACTTCGGCAGGGCGCAACAGGTTCGGATCGATTTCGACGTAACGCTGCGGGTCGAGATCGACTCGCGCGAACGCCAGGTCGACGAACTCGCGAACAGTGTGTTTTTCGCCCGTGGCGATCACGTAGTCGTCCGGCTCGTCCTGCTGGAGCATGAGCCACATGGCTTCGACGTAATCGCCGGCAAATCCCCAGTCTCGCTGGGCATCGAGGTTGCCCAGCCGCAGCCGGTCTTGCAAGCCGAGCTTGATGCGTGCCACAGCACGAGTCACTTTGCGCGTGACGAACTCAGGCCCCCGCAATGGCGACTCGTGGTTGAACAAGATGCCACAGGAAGCGAACAGCCCATAGCTCTCACGATAGTTGATCGTGATCCAGTGAGCGTACATTTTGGCCACACCATACGGACTGCGTGGCCAGAATGGCGTGGTTTCCCGCTGCGGCTCTTCACGCACCTTGCCAAACATCTCGCTGCTGCTGGCCTGGTAGTAACGGATGTTCGGGTCTACGCGCCGCACGGCTTCGAGCAGTCGGGCCGCACCCAAGGCCGTAACCTCGCCGGTCAATAGCGGCTGCTGCCAACTGGTGGGCACAAAACTTTGCGCGGCCAAATTGTAAACCTCGTGAGGGCCCACTTGCTCGAGCACGCTCATCAGCGAACCGACGTCGAGCATGTCGGCGTCGTGCAATGTGATGCGGTCGCGAATCTCGGCCAGCCGTTGCTCGCCGGGCGTCGAGGCCCGCCGCACGGTGCCGTGCACATCGTACCCCTTATCGAGCAACAGACGCGCAAGGTAAGCACCATCCTGCCCGGTAATGCCGGTGATCAACGCACGACGCGCCGCCATGATGAAGATTCACTTTCCAGCAGGTGCCATCACGAACACAAAAAGACGATTGGATGGGCGAATCGAGGCGACAGGTCGGCAACGGCCCCGCGCGCCGGCCGTCCGGCTTTCCTCCGAACAGCCACCCGCCGCCGATCGCCCCATTATGGCAAAGCCACAGGCCCATGTCAGGCAAGAATCCGTGCGTTCGTGCGGAACCTAGCCAATCAAGCGCAGCCGCAGCCCCCGCAACGGGCATCCCTCAGAAGGCCCACCGCCGCAAGAGGCTCATCGCCACTGCGGCGCCGGGCCATGACCATGCCGTGCCCGAACCAGACGAGGGCATCCTAGCCACGCTCGGGCGGAGCATCCGGCGCAGCGTCCGCATCGTCCGGCCCGGAACCGCCGGCACCCGAGCCATCGGTTTCCGGCTCCCGTGCGGCGTTCGCCTCGGAAGAGCGGTCCGACTCGGACGCCGCCTGCTCTTCAGCGCTCTGGGCGCCCGCCGTCGATGGACCGGCGGCCGAGGAAGCCTCAGCCGATCGCCCCGAAGGCTGCCGGCCGCCCTCGGTCGCGCTGCCGGCGGTGGTCGCGTCTTTAG
>WGDQ01000314.1 GCA_015493185.1 Planctomycetaceae bacterium | reverse complement strand
GCTGGAAGCAGTTCTGGGGAAGGGTCGGAAACCGTATTCTGCGACACCACGCGTTGGTCACGATCGGCTGCGTGCTCGTGATGGTCTTTTTCGCAGCGGGCACCCTGCGCATCAAAACATCCGTCAAGCTGATGAAGCTCTTCAGTGAAGATGCTCAAATCGTTCACGACTACGCTTGGCTCGAACAGCATCTCGGCCCCTTGGTTCCGATGGAAATCGTCGTTCGTGTCGACCCCAAACAGTGCGAACTGACATTTCTCGAACGGATGCAGCTCATCCAGGCCATTCAGCGCCGGGTTGAAGCCATGGACGAAGTGGGCACCTCATGGACCGCTGCGACGTTCGCGCCGGATCTGTCGAAGGTCAAGGTGCCCAGCCGACGCCGTGGTTTGTTCGGTGCGCTGGGCAAGATGACCGGCTTGGATGACACGCGACGTATCGAAAAAGAAGTTCGCAACAAGCGCTTGCTCGATCATCGCGACGAATTTCTCCGCGAGGATTTCCTGGCTATCGACGAAAAAACAGGAGAAGAACTGTGGCGCATCAGCGCACGTGTGGCAGCCCTTACCGATCTCGACTACGGCATTTTCGTTCACGACATCCGCGCCGAAGTCGAACCGCTGCTCGAAGCGCAGCGAGCTCGCGGCATCCACGGCATCCGTACCACCTACACCGGCCTGGTACCGCTGGTTTACAAAGCACAACACGAACTGCTCAACGGTTTGGTCAATAGTTTCCTAATGGCCTTCGGACTGATCGCCGTTGTAATGATGTTTGTGCTTCAGGGCTTTTCGGCCGGCCTATTGTCGATGGTGCCCAATGTATTTCCCGCCGTGGTCATTTTCGGAATGATGGGCTGGCTCAACATCGTGGTAGACATTGGCGCTATGATGTGCGCCAGTGTTGCTCTAGGAGTGGCTGTCGACGACACGGTGCATTTCATGACTTGGTTTCGGCGCGGCCTGCTACAAGGACTCGACCGGCTAGAAGCCACCCGTGCCGCCTATTCACACTGCGCCGGGGCAATGTTCCAAACCACGTGCATCGCAGGGCTGGGCATGGCCATGTTTGCTTTCAGCTCATTTACACCCACTCAACGATTTGGCCATTTGATGCTCACGCTGTTGATCGCGGCGTTGGTTGGCGATTTGCTGCTTCTGCCCGCTATGTTAGTCGGGCCGCTTGGCCGTGTCTTCTCGCGCCGTTTGGAACAACGTCGCAATAAAGAGCTTGCCAGCAGCGAAACACAGCTTGTTGAAGGCGGAACCGTTTCCATGCCACGTCCAACACCATCGACACTCTCAAAGAGCGCAGCATCGCGCACACGGACAACCCAGCAGTCGTTCGGCACCTGACCCGATGCGGCAAACCCTTAATTGTCGTATGTTTTGCTGAAAAGCTTCCGCTGCCGCCGCTTGGCCGACGTGGCTTGAGCATCAGCGCTTCCGTTCAATCGCGAAAGTGGTAGCGTGGATTCTTCGAATCGAAGTCAGCTGCCCCGAGTCCGGGATTCCAGACAATCTGTGTATACGTGTATTCCTCTACCAGAGGTGGTGCCCCTTGGCTGGGCCAAGCGTATCCCTCGAAACGGATGGGCACCAACCATTCTCGATCGAAGAAGAGACGGGCCACGTGATAGCGAAAATTTCGCCGCGGCCTCGGATGAATTACTTCGATGCAGTCGGTTGCCCGTCGGTCGACGCTCACGTTGGAATACATCTTCACGTCGCACTCAGCAAACTGCACCTCGTATTCGTAAAGCCTGATCTGCTTGAGCACCAGATTGCGGATGCCAATTTCTGTAATCGGATAAAGGTTGCCTCGCATCAATCGCGGATGTGTTGGCTCTAGGCGAACCGTGCCGGCAATTCGGTCGCGCAATCCACCCGTGTGTGCCACAACCAACCCGTCGTTGGCTCCTTCGACGTAAATGGCCTCGTCTCCCCGACGCCGTTCCGGCCCCAGCGCGCGAAGGTAAACGCTGAACGGCTCATGGCGAATTTTGAGGTGCATATACTCATGCGGACCAAGCTGGCCATGAATCCGCTCACGCTTGATGAATCGGCATTCGTATCCTTTCACTCGTTGCAGCGCTTGTCGCGCCACATCAAGCCGTGCAAGCACTGGCTCCAAAGGGTGCCGAGCTGTTGAGGGCTGCGCCCATGCACGGGCCAATAGAAGGAGCCATAGCCCAAGCGTCACCAATCCATCCGACGCGAGCTTAGGCAATCGACACATTCTGACATCCTGCTTGTCTGGCAATCGACCAAGCAACTCGCCGCTTCAATCCTAGTCAGCTCCGCCGTGCCTATCTCCAAACCAAGATAAGTTTCCGACCACCAGCGGAGTGAACGGCCGGCCGCCATTACCCACCTTCGCACTGCGGATTCCGCCGGTCGGCACCAAGG
>WGDQ01000313.1 GCA_015493185.1 Planctomycetaceae bacterium | reverse complement strand
TTGAACTGGTGCAGCCATGCAGACGGCATGAGCCGCGCCATTCGCGATATGGACCGCGGGCAGCGCCGGCGGGTTTTTGTGGCAACGCAGTTCTATGCCCGCACGGCTCGAGATGCGCGACGCGAGTTGGAATCGCAACTTGCCGAGTTGGGAACCGACTACATCGACGTCGTGACGTATTTCTATGTAGAGCACGAAGCGGAGTGGCAACAGATTGTCGGCCCGGGCGGCGCGGCGGAAGTGCTGGAAGAGGCTCGACGACGGGGTGTGGTGCGGGCGATCGGTTTGACGAGCCATCAACGGCCTCTGGCCGCGCAGGCAGCCCGGTCGGGGCGATTGGACATGCTGATGATTCGCTACAACGCGGCGCATCGCGGCGCCGAGCAGGAAGTGTTTCCGGTCACGCAATCGCTGAACATGCCGGTGGTGACGTACACCGGGCTGCGTTGGGGCGAGCTGATGAAACCGACGCCGGACGATCCCGACGGCTTCGAAGTACCCTCGGCACCCGATTGGTATCGCTTCGTGTTGTGCCATCCGGCGGTAACGGTGGGGCTGATGGCGCCCGACGGCGACGCGGAGCTGGAGGAAGACCTTTCGCTGTTGAAAGACTGGCACGGCCTGGCACCCGACCGCTACCGCGAATTGGCCGAACATGGCGATCGCGTCCACCGGCACGCAGGCCGCTTTCCGTAGCAATCGCCGCCGGGAAACGCCCAGGCGAGCAAACATGGAGAAGCAAAAGAAAAGAGGGAAAGTCCTCTCGGAAGGAAATGCGGCTGCGTGGTAGGCAGCGACAATCTGCCGCGCAGCTATTGCCCTGCCCTGCTGGCGCAGTTTGCACAGACACAGCCATCGGCGATGTCTGCCGCGGCCCCACCTTCTTCTTTATCTCTTTCTTTTTTCTCTTTGCGTCTCCGCGTCTTTGCATCTTTGTGGTCGCGTCCCCATCGGCGGTGCGATGGCGCGAATGACCGATGGCAACCAATCAGGCCAGAAATCGGTGGGCAGCCTCGCGGGGATCTCGGCGTCGCGCCGCGCAACTCGTTGGGCTTCTATCATTTGAAGCAATGGTTTAAGATTCCCGGCCGCCGAAACGAATCGCGTGACATTTCTGGAGACGAGCATCTGGTTCGTGCCGCGAGTTCGTTGCGCTGTGTTGAGGGGCACTTTTTGCATGGAAGCTGAGCGGCTTGCGCCGGAAACCACCGTTGCAGTGCGAGGTTTGCGCGATTGTTTGCGATCGGCCAGACGGTTCGTTCCGCCTCGGTCAGGGAGGACCGTGGATGAAGGTGTTGGCGTTTACCGAGAGTCCTGATCACGTCTGCTATCGCTATCGGATCGAGGCTTACGCCGATGCGTTGGCTGAGCGCGGCTGGACTCTGGAATCGCTGCCGCTCGAGCCGCAGACGTTTGCCCGAACGGGTCAGTTGCGTCAGGCCGCGTTGGCCGATGTGGTGATTTTGCAGCGAAAATTGTTGCCGCTTTGGCAGATTCGCCTGCTGCGTCGGGTAGCCCGGCGACTGATCTACGATTTCGACGACGCGTTGTTTTGCCGCGACAGCTACTCGCGCAAAGGAACGGCCAGCGTGATGCGACTGGCCCATTTTTGGGCAACGATCTATGCGGCCGACATGGTGACGGCTGGCAACGACTACCTGCGTGACGAAGCCGCAGCGTATGTCGACCCCGAACGGGTGGTGCTTGTGCCGACGACGTTGAACCCGCGCCTGTATCCGTTGGCCAACCATCAACGGCAAAGGCATGGCGTGCGATTGGTGTGGATCGGCCAGCACAGCACGCTGCCGTGCCTGGATCACGCGGCGCCCGTGCTCGAAGCCGCCGCGAGCCGTCTGCCCAATCTTGAACTGCGGGTGATTTGCAACCGGTTTCCGCGACTCGAGGGCATCACGGTGGTTCCGCGGCCCTGGTCGGCGGCCAGCGAGGCGTGGGAAGTGTCGCAGGCCGACATCGGCGTTAGTTGGCTGCCGGATGATTCGTGGAGCCGCGGAAAGTGCGGCCTGAAAGTGCTGCAATACATGGCGGCCGGTTTGCCGGTGGTGGCCAATCCGGTAGGCATGAACCGAACGATGGTGCGCCACGGTGAGAACGGGTTTCTGGTTTCGACAACGCAACAGGCGGTCGAGGCCATCGAGCGGCTCGCGACCAGCCCACAGCTACGGCAAGCCATGGGGCAGGCCGGTCGGCGGCTCGTCCAGCGCGACTACGATTCGCAGCAGTGGGGCCCCGTGTTCGCCGAACTGGTCGATGCGCTTTGGCACCAGCGGCGAACCCGTACAACGCATGCCGCCATGACGCCAGCAGGTGGCAGCCCGATCGAGCGAGCAGCCCGACTGCCCCGGACATCTTGGTGAACCAACGGGTTGGGCGAGTGGATGATGGCAGAGGACGCACCACGAAATCGGTCCGATCGCATTCGCCGAGCCGTTGTTGGCCAGTTGCTCGCGTGGCTGGTAATCGGAACCGGTGGTTGCGCGCCGCTGCCTTTGCTGGATCGCCACGCCGTGTCACTGCCCGAACGGCACACGCTGGCCCATGAGCCGCTGGTATTCCACAGCGATTTTCAGTTGCCACTGCACCATCGGCTGATCGACGACCTGCGGCGGCTGCGTGCTGACATGATCTCGATGCTCGACCTGCCCACCTCGGACGAACCGGTGCATCTCTATCTGTTCGATTCGGCGGATCGCTACGCGGCTTTTGTCAAGCGTCATTACCCGCAAATGGCCGCGCGACGGGCGCTGTTTC
>WGDQ01000312.1 GCA_015493185.1 Planctomycetaceae bacterium | reverse complement strand
GCGCTGCGCTGGTGCTACTGTCGGGCTTCGGTCTACCGCTTCGGCTGGCCGCGGCTGAAGAGTCGGGCGACGACGATCAACAGTTATTGGCCACGGTCGAGGGCGATAGTTCCGTCGGCTCCGAGGCCGTGCAACCTGTCGATACGGGCGACAATGCCTGGATGCTGGTTTCATCTGCTCTGGTGCTCATGATGACCGGCCCCGGCCTGGCCCTGTTCTACAGTGGTCTGGTACGCAAAAAAAATGTTCTCAGCGTCATGATGCAGTGCTTCTTTCTCATGGCGCTCATGACCGTGGTCTGGGGGTTGTGGGGCTACACGCTCTCGTTCGGTGGCGATCCCAGCGATCCAGACGGCACCGGCTACAGCGCCTGGATCGGCAACGGCGAATATCTGGCCATGCGCAACGTGGTGCCGCAATGGGATGAAAGCGCCGGCGAGGCCCGCTACCCCATGTCGGGTACCATTCCCACGCTCACGCACATGGTGTTCCAAGGCATGTTTTTCATCATCACGCCCGCGCTCATTTGCGGTGCGTTTGCCGAACGCATGAAATTCAGCGCCATGGTCGTTTTCTGCCTGCTGTGGGGCACGCTGGTTTACTGCCCGCTGTGTCACTGGGTTTGGGACGAAGGCATTCTGGCCTACGGAAGCTCCTATGCTCAGCTCGGCCCGCTCAATACCGGCGCGCTCGATTTTGCCGGCGGCACGGTGGTGCACATCAGCTCCGGCGTGTCGGCACTGGTCTGCGCCCTGCTGATCGGCAAACGGCTCGGCTACGGCTCCGACCCCATGCCGCCGCACAACCTCACCTACACCACGATCGGCGCCGCCATGCTTTGGGTCGGCTGGTTCGGTTTCAATGCCGGCAGTGCGCTGGCCGCCGATTCCATTGCCGCAAGCGCCTTTGTGGCCACGCACTTTTCGGCCGCCGCCGGGGCCCTGGCATGGGCCGGCATGGAATGGATCTTGCGCGGCAAGCCCACCGTGCTCGGCACGTGCAGCGGCGCCGTGGCCGGGCTGGTTTGCATCACGCCCGCCTCTGGCTTCGTGCTGCCCATGCCGGCCATCGTGCTCGGGCTGGTAGCCGGCTGCTTGTGCTTCTTTGCCTGCACCACACTCAAATCGAAGTTCGGCTACGACGATTCGCTCGATGCCTTCGGCGTACACGGGGTGGGCGGAACGGTTGGCGCCGTGCTCACCGGCGTTTTCGCCACGCGTGTCATCCAGGGCCACGAAAACCGCCTGGGATTGCTGGAAAACGGCACCGTGCTCTCCGCTCAGGTGGCCGCTACCGTCGTCACCTGGGTTTTCGCAGCCGTTGTCACCTTCGTGTTGCTGAAGCTCATCGACCTGACCATCGGGCTTCGCGTCTCGCAGCAAGACGAGGTTCAGGGCCTCGATCTCTCCCAACACGGGGAAGAAGGCTACATTTTCATTTGATCGCTTCTGGCAAACGCTCCATAATTCCTTTCGAACGAATCCCAGCGGTGTGCCCAGCCAATGCGCCGTGCATTGGCATGGGCACCGCCGCGACGGAGGAAACCCGCGATGAAAAAAGTCGAGGCCGTCGTCCGGCACTTCAAGCTTGAAGACATCAAAAACGCGCTCACCGAACATGGCGTTCAAGGAATGACCATCACCGAGGTGCGCGGCTTCGGGCGCCAGAAGGGCCACACCGAAATGTATCGTGGCACCGAATACGCCGTCGATTTCGTCCCCAAAATCAAAATCGAGGTCGCCGTAACCGACGACCGCGTTCAAGAGGTGGTCGACACCATCATGCGAACCGCCCAAACCGGACAGATCGGCGACGGTAAAATCTTCGTTTCCGAACTCGTCGAAACCATCCGCATTCGCACGGGCGAAACCGGCGAAGATGCCCTGGGCTGAAAACGGCACACTGCCCGCCCGTCGAAGTGCTGCCGCGGCGGCCCACTGCTCGGGCCAGCCATCTGCCCAGCAACTCGTTGCCGCGGCAACGGCCCGCTCCGGCAACCTGTCACTTGGCAACCGGTCCGCCCTGGCCGCGGCCTCCCAACTGGGCAACACACGCCGGCGGTGCGTACAATCGTGAGCGGGCCTCCTGCGCGGCATCCGGCCGGTTTGCCGTTGCGCGGTGCGCGGCACTCATCAGCATCGGCTGCGGCGTTGCCGACGTGCTCGGGCCCGCCCGAACACATCCCCGTTCCCACGGCCCCACACGAGCCGGTAAGCCCGCACGGCCAGATGTTGCTATGACGTTACGCCCCAACCTTCGCCCACATGTGCTCGCGGCCAAAGAACGGCTCGTCGTCGGCCGGCGCCGCATCGCCGAGCGTCACCAACAAGGCGCGCCAGGCATTCAAATCGCCGGCGCGCTGGCCGATTTGCTAGATGGGATTGTGCTCGACCTCTACTCCGCGGCGCTCGAATCGTTCGACGACGGTTTGCGGGCAAAACTTACCGCCCTCACCGCGCTGGTTCCCAACGGCGGTTTCGGACGCCGCGATCCGGCGCCGTACTC
>WGDQ01000311.1 GCA_015493185.1 Planctomycetaceae bacterium | reverse complement strand
GTGAGCCCAAACAGCGCGATAGCCACATAGACGACGAGCAGAAAACCGAATGCCAAATCGGAGTTGAGCGCGGCAGCGACCGCCACGATTTGCAGATTGATCAGATGCAGCAACCAGTAGGTGCGGACACGCTTTTCCTGGTACAGCAAGACAAACTGCAAATAAACCAAAAGGTTGGCCAAGGCCAACAGGCGGCTTTCTACGCCATAGCGTTGGAGATCCCAGAACGAAACCACCAACGCGGCAGCGGCCGCCAGATTGGCCCATTTGCCACGTAAACGCAGCCAGCCCGTGACGTCGGTGAAATAGACGGAGCTGCTGGCCACGAGCAGCGACAAAACTGACAGCGCGGGTTGCTGTTGCCCCATGCTGAGCATGAAGGTAACCAGCACTGACTGGGCCGCGACGCAGATTTGCAATAACCTTTGAACGTGCAAAACCAGAAAGCTCCTGACAGGTGGCTTCTTTTTTGGGGCTCGTGAGACGATCGTCGTTTCAATCTGGCTTAATTCTTACTCGGCCACAAAGTAATGGCTTAGTTGCGGGCTACTGACGTCGATACAAACGATGCGCCCGGCCCAACGTCGGAGACGAGGAGAGTCCCACAGATCGACAAATCGTTGGGTGTCGGTCAGATCGACAGGCCGAGTGCTAACGAGCAATACGCTTGTGCCTTGGCGGATATCGGCCAGCACGCGTGGCAGGAGTTGGGGCAGGACATCGCCCGTTGCGGGTTCGGCAAGTGCGAGCGATTCCATGGCTTCGTGGTGCAGCGCCATCGAAGCGGAGCCGGCGGTCAAAACTTCGTCGCGTCCGGCGATGGCCAGCGTCAGGCGACTGCCGCCTCGGCGGCATCGCTCAGCAACCACGGTGGCCACAAAGCTGATTGCCAGCTCGATGTTTTGGCGTTGCTGGTGAGTCGAGGGACGAGGCTGCCAGAGTTCGAGGATGGCGACGAGATCTTGGTTCCGTTGCTGCTCGAACTGTCGGACCATCAGCGCGCCGCGGCGTGCCGTGGTGCGCCAGTGAATCCAGCGACGGCTGTCTCCGTGGCGCCAGTCGCGCAGCCCGTGAAAGTCGCCTTCGAGAAAGCCCTGGCGAGGGGCCGTACGACGGCTAGCCTGGTAGGTCTCGTGTTGCGTTTGTGTCCATGCTCGGGTCAGTCGTCCCATTCGCGGCCAGACGGTGAGCGTGTCGTAGATCGGGATTTTTTTTGTGCGCTCGAGCAACCCGAATGGATAACGGGTGGAGAGCAGCAGCGGGCCTAGCCGATAGCGTCCACGACGTCTGAGCCGACACCGATAAGCGGCGCGAGCCGTTTGCCGAGCGCCGACACGTGCAAACCAAACTCGTGGCTGCAAAGCATCGGTGTTGGAATGGTCGTTTTCCCGGACGAGCAAGTCTTCGACATCAACGGTTGCCAGCGTGCCTCGTCGCCGGGTATTGCGAAGCTCGATTTCCACCTCCACCAGTTCGCCGGCGGTTGCGCGGGGAGCAACCACTCGTGCAAGCGTGATGCCACGGAACGATGTGGCGACTGCATAAATGCTGTAGAGCATCGGGCCGGTAAGAATGCCGGCCAGCAGCATCAGCAAATTGATCTCGCGGACAATGGCCGCGGCGAAAATCATGACCATGACCAGCAGGTAGAACCAGCCGACCGCGCGAATATGGAACTGACCGATTTGCCAACGCCGGCGGGTCATCGTTTCCTCTCGTCTTTCTGCAAATCCGCTGGTGGGAGAGTGATGCAGACGATGATCTATATGCGGGAAACATTGTCGTGATGCATCGCAGCAACCACTAGCCAGCGATGCATGTCGTTGATCGGCGGCTCGAGTTGGCTCAGACGCAACGCCATTTGAGTGATGTCGAGCCCGCTATCGCCTGGTTTTCGTATTCATGTTGGCGATGGCGTTCGCCCTCCTCCACGAAGAGGCGATGACGAGGGGCTATTTCGGCACAGGTATCTCGGCCACCAAGCGCTTAATCACGGCCTCGGCGGCATCGCGTTGGCCTCCGTGCAAATAGCCTTTCGTGATGACGCGATGCGATAGGACGGGCACAGACAAATGTTTCACATCGTCGGGAACAACGTAGTCGCGGCCTTCGACCAGCGCCAATGCCTGGCTGGCGCGATAGAGCCCAAGAGCACCCCGCGTGCTGATGCCGACGTGCAACTCGTCGCACTCGCGCGTGGCGGCAATGATATCGAGCAAGTAGTCTTCGATGGCCCGATCGACGGTAACCTTTCGAGCGGCCTCTTGTAGCTCGAGTACCTGAGCGCAATCAAGCGCCGGCTGGAGATCGTTGACCGGGTCGCCGCTACGGTGGCTGGTGAGGACTTCGCGTTCATTGTCGCGGCCAGGGTAGCCAATGCGCGTTCGCAGCAGGAAGCGATCGAGCTGGCTCTCGGGCAGAGGGTATGTTCCTTCGAATTCGTAGGGATTTTGCGTAGCAATGACCATGAAGGGGCGTGGTAATTCGTGTGTTTGGCCATCGATCGACACCTGCTGGTCGCTCATGGCCTCGAGCAGCGCGCTCTGAGTGCGTGGCGTGGTGCGGTTGATTTCGTCGGCCAGTACGATGTTGGCAAAGATCGGACCACGACTGAAAGTAAATTCGTTGGTTGTTTGGTTGTAGAGGCTGCTGCCCAAAATGTCGCTGGGAAGCAGGTCGGGCGTGAACTGGATGCGGCGAAACTCGCCAGCCACACTGCGAGCCAGTGCCTTGGCAATGAGTGTTTTGCCAACTCCCGGCACATCTTCGAGCAGTACGTGTTCGCCAGCCAGCAGTGTGACGACACAAAGCCGTACAACGTCGTGCTTGCCGTAGACCACCTGGGAAACGTTGGCCTCGAGCTCTTCGACTAGATTCTGCAAATCAGTGGCCAAAGCGTTTCTCCGCGTCTGAACGAGTCGATTCGTCCCGCGTACGACGGTGTGAGGCAGTTGCTGATGAGGACGATCTCCGAACCGCTAGTCGCTGGCGGTGTTGTGCCAGGAAAACCACCGTCAGTCGGTTTCTGATGTCTTTGCCGCGCGCTCGGGAAAGGGGAACGCTGGCTGGTCGGAGCGGCTCATCGTATCGTCTCAACATCGACGACGGCCAGGTAGTTGAATTATATCGTTTTCGGCCGGCAGCAAGTGGCGATTCTCGCAGCATCGTCCGGTCGTGCTCAGCTATCGGCACATGCTACCAGCATCGGGGAATGCGGTCTGCCGGGGTCCGCCGTTCCGTTGTCGGAATTCCAGCGGTATAGGGCGAGGGGCTGAGCGGAAGGTTGACGACTTTCCCCGCGCAGGCGTGTCCGTGCTGCTGACCGTCTAAGATCCCTCGCAGGGGGAGCCCTGGCGCCCATTGGTATTGCGACCGCGACAGGCCCGCAGGATGCTTGTTCTTCGTTGCGGTTCTATTCTATCGCAGTGGTCAAGCGCATTGCCCGTGGGCGTCCACCGTGCAGCGTGGGTG
>WGDQ01000310.1 GCA_015493185.1 Planctomycetaceae bacterium | reverse complement strand
CAGCAATCCTCCGGGATTGAATCGCAAGTCGAGAATCAACCCTTTCATTCCACGACCAACCAACTCGTCTAGCGCTTTGCGCAGTTCGTCCGCCGTGTCGCGGCTGAAGGCCGTGATGCGGACGTATCCGATCTTGTTTTGTTCATCGAGCATAAAATCCCACGAGTCGTCGGGCTTACGATGATCGCCGAGCACCGTAGGAACGCGGATGACCTCGCGTTGGATCGCCACATTGATCTGCTCATCTGAACCGGGGTGCACAATGGTAATGTGCACGCGTGTGCCGACATCGCCCTTGAGTTTTTTTACAGCCTCTTCAATCGTGATGCCGGCAGTGCTTTCTCCCTCGATCTTTACGATGCGATCGCCCGCGCGAAGCCCGGCGCGGTAAGCCGGCGTTCCAACGAGGGGGCTCAGCACCTTGAGCTGTCCGTCGTCGATGGTGATCTGAATGCCGATACCGCCGAATTTGCTTTCGACATCGCGTTTGAAGTCGCTTAGCTCGTCCGGACCGATGTAGCTCGAATAGGGGTCCAACTTCGAAAGCACGCCCTGTATGGCCGCTTCAAGCAACTCGCGGCGGTCGATTTTCTCGACGTAGTTGCGCTCGACCTGATCGATCGTGTCGACCAGCACCGAAAAAAGCTCGTAGTATTCCTTGTATTCCTTGTACTCGTTCGAGGCGCTCTGTTCGGTCGCGCCACCGGAACCGGCCCGCTTTGCTGCCCGATCGGGCTCGCCGGCACGGATCATTGTCGGTACGACGGCAATCCACAAACCAGCGATCACGAGCAACGCAAGCTTGTTCTTTCGAGTCAGCATGACTCTTCTCCGAATTAAAAAGGCAGCGTTTGCCACGCGCTGCGCAGACGATTCCAGCACCGTGCTTCAGTATGTCTTTTCGCCCAGCGGGGCGGTGCAACGAGGCCAGCCGAGCGGCTCCTGCAACGGGTGAGCAAAACCAGCAATGTTTGCGCAACCTCTATTTGCAACACAAGTTATAAAAAGTATAGTGGAGCCGATGGAATGCGGCAAGAGAGCCATCCTGCGCGGTAGTTGCCTGAGGGCAGCGTTGGTTCCCATTTGCGCGTGCAATACGTGGACGAGATAGTCACCGACCGGGCACGATACAATAAACCCTGAACGCCCCTTTGGTGTCCTACGTTGTGCCATCCCGCTGCCGCAAGAGATGTGGTCTGCGCCGAATCCCCGGGCGCTTCCTAGGAAAGGTGCTGACTGCTCTTCGGAGTGCTGCGTGCCGCTTGCAAGTGGCAACTTGAACAATGAGAAGTGCTTCGTTGACTTTTGTCACGCTTGATCGACCGCACGACGAATAGTCTTGTCGTCGTGCCGTTCTGACTCCCTAGCCCCAGATTACTCATGGCAACCGACACAAAGCGAACCGCCGCTGAGGCCTGGCGACAGGCCCTTGAGAATTCGCCCACGCGCGATGCCTGTTTCACCACCATCAGCGGAAAACCAGTCGAACCGCTCTACGTTCCAGAAGAACCGTCGGAGACGTACGAAGAAAAGATCGGCTACCCTGGTCAGTATCCGTACACGCGCGGCATTTACGCCAACATGTATCGTGGCCGGCTGTGGACGATGCGACAATTTGCCGGCTACGGTACCACCGCGCAGGCCAACGAGCGATTGAAGCTATTGCTGGCCAAGGGACAAACGGGCCTGAGCTGCGCGTTCGACCTTCCCACATTGATGGGTGTCGACAGCGACCATCCGTCGGCGGTGGGAGAAGTGGGACGATTGGGCGCTGCGGTCGATACGATCAACGATTTCGATCGTTACTTCGAGGGCATTGATTTGGGTGGGGTTTCCGTCTCGCTAACGATCAATGCCCCGGCCGCTATCTTACTGGCTTTTCTGGTCGTCACGGCCCGACGTCAGGGCGTCGATGCCTGTCGTCTGCGTGGAACACTGCAAAACGACATTCTCAAAGAGTTCCACGCCCAAAACGAGTACGTGTTTCCTCCTGTTCCCAGCGTGCGCTTGGTCACGGACACGATCGAGTACTGCACGCGCGAGATGCCGCTTTTCCACCCGGTATCGATCAGCGGTTATCACATCCGTGAGGCCGGCGCTACAGCGGCCGAAGAATTGGCCTTCACGCTGGCCGATGGTTTTCACTATGTCGAGCAGTCGATCGAACGCGGGTTGGACATCGACCAGTTTGCACCGCGATTATCGTTTTTCTTCAACTCACACATCGACTTTTTCGAAGAGCTGGCCAAGTTCCGGGCGGGCCGCCGGATTTGGGCCCGGCACATGCGAAATCGCTATGGCGCGAAAAAAGAAAAGAGCTGGATGCTCCGTTTTCACGTGCAGACCTCGGGCGTAAGCCTACAGGCCCAGCAGCCAGAAGTGAACGTGGTCCGGGTGGCTTATCAGGCGTTGGCCGCGGTGCTCGGCGGCTGTCAGTCGCTGCACACGAACAGCCGTGATGAAACGCTTTGCCTGCCCACGGAAGAGGCGGTTACGATCGCGCTGCGAACGCAGCAGGTTCTTGCCCACGAAACCGGTGTGGTAAACTCGGCTGATCCTCTAGGAGGCAGCTATCAGGTCGAGGCGCAAACAGACGCCATGGAAGCAGAAGTCGAACAGATATTACAAGAGATCGATAGCCAGGGAGGCATGATTGCTGCTATTGAAAACGGCTACTTCCGACGTAGGATCGCCGAAAGCGCCTATCGTTTCCAGCGCGAGGTGGATGCTGGGCGGCGGAAGATTGTAGGGGTCAATGCGTTTACCGAAGACGAGTCGCAGCCGATTCCCACCATGGAAGTTGATTCGTCGGTCGAGGAGGAACAGAAGAAGGCATTGGCCGCAATCAAAGCAAGTCGCGACAATACATCCGTCGCAGAGGCACTCGACAATATACGACGTGCTGCGGATGAAGGAGAGAACGTCATGCCCGCGCTGATTCGAGGCGCAGAAGTTCAGGCGACAGTGGGCGAAATGATGGACGCGCTGGCCGACGTATTGGGCCGCTATCAACCAACGAGCTGAAAACGCGGCCCGCTGTGCCATGCGGTTTGGCCCATGCCATTCGGAGAAAAACATATGCCGCGTACCGCTTCACCACAGAGTGAAACCGCCGCAAAGAAGCGCCCCATTCGAGTGGTGCTCGCGAAAATCGGCCTCGACGGCCACGATCGTGGCATTCAGGTGGTTGCTCGGGCACTACGCGACGCAGGCATGGAGGTGATTTACACCGGATTGTGGCAAACCCCCGAGGCAGTTGTCCGCGCCGCCGAAGACGAAGACGCCGACGTGTTGGGGATTAGCATCTTATCCGGTGCGCACATGAAGCAGATTCCCATGCTCATCAACCGACTGCGCGAACGTGGCCTCGAACATGTTACGGTCATCGTCGGCGGTATCATTCCCGAGGCAGACATCCCGAAACTTCAGGCCCTTGGGGTAGCGAAAGTCTTTACTCCTGGTTCGCCGTTGAAAGAAATCTCGGAATTCTTAGAAGCCACGGTTCGCCGTTGAAAACGTTCGTGGTTCCCGTGGGCTTTTCGCGGCTCGCGGCGATTTGCGAGCAAGCGGCTGGTAGGCCGAATCGACTATCTGCCATCTTCTGTCGGATCTTGAGACGAGATGGGCTAGCTTGCCTTCTTGTCTATTCGTGACGCATGCACCAGGAGTCTTTTTTCCACATTCGATCGCGATGCGGCACGTGTTTTTATTTTTTCACCTTGCGATCTCGCAAATGTCTGCTCAGCACACGATGGCTGTTTGCCTCGGCTGCCGTAATGCGGTCCTTTGTTGCAAAATGGACCGTGGCGCTCGCCCGCAATTGCTATTCGCCTTTTGAATAAGATGGCCGGGATGCATTGCCCTGCCCGCTTTGAGACCGGGGGCTCGTCCTCAACGACGGGTGGCCTCAGTGGCCGGCGAGCTGAGAGGACAACAATCCGGAGGGCATTCGTCAGGCAAGGGGGGGAATTCGCCAACCGCTCGTCGCGGACTTTCCGGGTGTAAGCGTTCAAGAACTAGCTCGCCCACCATGCGAATCAATCGCGGATGTGTACCCACCGTAGGGCAACGGAGCATCGAGAGCCCCAGTCGGCGACATGTTGCCCGAGCTTCATGATCAAGATCGTAACGAACTTCCATGTGATCAGATAAAAAGCCGATCGGCGCCAGCACCACCTGCTGCACGTCACGATGGGCAAGCTCGACCAGGTGATCGTTGATGTCAGGCCCGGTCCACGGCTGAGAAGGCGGACCGCTCCGACTTTGATAGGCCAGCGACCATCGCTTGTGTCCGGCACGTTCGGCGACCAAACGCGATGCTTCGTGAAGCTGTCGCTCGTAGGCGCACGCGGCAGCCATCGCTCGCGGGATGCTGTGGGCGGTAAAAATCAACTCTGCAGAGGCACGCGTTGAGTCAGGCAATTCTTGCAGCGTCACGGCGACACGGTCGGCCCATGCCTCGATAAAGCCCGGATGGTTATAGAAGGGCCGCAATTTGTCGATCGTCGGAGCATTTGAGCCGCACTGCTCGCGGGCTCTTGCAATGTCAATCAAATACTGCCGGCAACTCGAATACGAGCTCCACGCCGATGTGGCCATGGCCAACACGCGCCGGATGCCTGCCTCGCCCATCTGCCGCACCGTGTCGGCCAGAAACGGGTGCCAATTCCGGTTGCCCCAAAAAATTGGCAGTTCGATCCCGAGCCGATAAAACTCCTGCTGTAGTGCGGCAATCAGGTCGCGGCACTGCTGATTGATAGGACTGGCGCCGCCTAGCTCATAGTAATGCTCGGCCACCTCAAGCAACCGCTGCCGCGGGACATTTCGCCCCCGCACAACGTTTTCAAGAAACGGCAGCACATCCTCTCGTTTCTCGGGGCCACCGAACGAAACAACTAAAAACGCATCATAATCTCGCACGGATGGTCTTCCCGATCACTGAAACAAGTTGGTCCGTCGCAACGGCGCACGTTCCCACTTGGCATTTCGATCGCCGGCGACGCCGCTTGGCTTTATAGCAAAATTCGGATTCCAATTTTTCAACCGCACTTCTTTGTTCTCAGGGTTACTGTCGCGTCTGTTCTCCAACATCGGCTCTCTGTCACAAAAAGCGTGGCAGAATGCGTTTACGCCGTTGCGCAACCTTGATACACCACTGTTTTATCGTCATGGCATTTATGTGCTGGCAGTGGGCGATATCAAAGCACTCCTGCTAGAACCGTTCAAGCTTTTAGGAATGGGCATTTCACTTACGTTTTACTTGTACGACAGCCCATCTGAGCTGACAAAAATAGGCCACTGATTTGCTTGCATCGCGGCAACCGACTCCGTATGATGCAGGCACAGTTTCGGTAGAGGCGTTCGGTCGACTTCTTTCCAGATTTTGCTGCGCATCGTCAACTGCTCTTTCCGATGAGCAGAGGATCCCATGTGCCGTAGCAGAAAAAGCGAATGATAAAGTCGTTTTGGCAGCCGTCGAAAAATGGTTGCATTGCGGATGCATTCGAATAACGACGACACACCGCTCGCCAACGATAAGCATAACGCAAGAATAAGATAAGGCATTGCAACGTGGAACGCCGTGCCCGCATCTCTTCGGTAAGCCCCGAATCTAAAGCAGCAATACGATTCGGCACGACGGGCACATTACTGTGAACGCAACCCCCTAAAAACCCTGAGACAGCCGTTTTTCGGTGTCGAAGCATTGCTCAAAAAAAGTTGAAAAACGGCTGATAAAAAACAGCAGAAACCGGCAATTCGAAAGAGACGTACTTACTTTTCTTGACAAGTCATCTTGTCATGTTGCTGCTGTTCCGCTTCTAAGCCTTGCATCCGATGCTCGCAGCATGAAAGCGATTCGGCTCCGGTTCACGTCAGCACGTGTATCGGAGCGAAACAGACAAACGGCAAAGATCAAATAACACGGGAACAGGGACGCGGTCGGATTCAGGGACGACCGTGACATTACCAGTCGGCGTCATTTCTTCTTTTCTTTTTGTCTGTCGCCGACGAAGAGGCAACCGGCCCAGAAGGTGGTTTCCTACGCCACACATTTCCGCTGGCCGGCCGCTGCGGGGGGAACTCTCGCTATGATCGTTTTGCACTGAGGCACGCTAGGGGTGCGGCACGACCGTATCACCATCAGAAGCTGGCACTGGTCATTACCGAAGGGCCAGAGCCGTCGAGATGGCACGTACGGCCGGCGCGGCTGACTTCGTCCCGCGCGTGTCTCGACGAATTGCAGATGAAAAGTCGCGCGCATCACGCTTTCGCGTCGACTTACCCCTTGGTTTGTTTCACATTACCAGCCAGGGGCCCTTCGTCGACTTTTTCCAGCGGCGATATGCCAGCATTTCTACATTTTTTGTTTTTACTTTTGTTATTCCCAGAGGAGGCAACCATCATGTGCCAACCAACACGAAGAAACCAGGGAAGACGCCGACGCGTCGACCCAACCCCCAAGGCAACGAGGCCACTGCACCGCTTGCACGCCGTACGGCAGCAGCAGGGCATTTCCATCCGTAAAGTGGCTCGCACACTGCACATCAGTCAATCACAGGTTCGCGACCAAGAGGAACCCACCAGCGACCTGAGACTCAGTTCGCTTTACCAATGGCAAGAGGTGCTTGATGTTCCGATCGCCGAGTTGTTGGTTGAATCGGAGCGTCCTCTGTCTCGCCCCGTACTTGAACGTGCCCGATTGTTGCGGCTCATGAAAACGGCCGTTAGCATCATGGAACGTGCCGAGCAGGTATCTGTACGTCGATTGGCAGAGACCATGGTCGCACAGTTGACCGAACTTATGCCCGAGTTGGAAACGGTTAGCGGCTGGCATGCCGTGGGGCAACGCCGCACGTTAGACGAGTATGGGCAAACGGCACTGCGCGTAGTTCCCGAACGATTGGTATTGGGCTACTAGGTGCGCATGTCGCAGCTCCGTAGTAGCCCCAATGCCTCAAAAGGCATTCGGACGCTGCGGCCTGCGGCGGCGAGGCAGAAAAGCCGACGCCTCGATACGAGGAACCGGCCGGACTGCCAGGGCCAGTCGCCGCCGCCCGCAGCTTTTGCCGCCCTGTGGTAATTCAGTTCTTCGGGCTGCAAACACCTTTCGCAGCCCAGCACGCTGGGGTGCCAGGACAGTTTGCCGGCGGCTTTCTTCCTGCTGAGTTACAAGCACGCCTTTGGCGGTAACACTGAAACCGTGGAAATTCAACCACGAAGTTCTGCTCCGTGCTGCGAGCGGCATGCCTCGACAACCGACCGCACTGCCTCGTCTGCCTGTTCGCTGCGAAGCGTTGCATTCGGGTCTCGCAACGTGATAGTGAGCAAAATGCTTTTTTTCCCGGCGCCCAACTGCGGGTTGCGATAGGTTTCTCGATAGGCGACGTCTTCGAGCAGTTGGCCGGCACTCTGGCGAATCGTTCGTTCGAGTTCTGCCCAGCGCACCGATTCATCTACCACGAGATTCAAATCTCGCGTTACCGCGGGAAAGCTCGGCGGGGGTGTGTACTGCGGCACCAAATCTGCGATGTCCTCCAACACGGCCAGTCGCACCTCCGCAATTGTTGTCGGACCACGTAAATCGAATCGGCGGCGAGTTTCATCGGCCACTTCTCCCAACACACCCCATCGCTGCCCACCCAAATGCACCTCGGCCGCGTATCC
>WGDQ01000309.1 GCA_015493185.1 Planctomycetaceae bacterium | reverse complement strand
GTAGCCATCGTATTTGCCTTTCATTTGCCGCACGCGGTTGACGATCACCGCGCCATCGTGCCCGGCGTTTTCCGCAATAGCTCGCAACGGATAATCGAGCACGTTGCGGATAATCTGTGCTCCCAGGGCTTCGTCGCCACTGAGCTCGATTTTATCCAAGGCTTTTTCGGAACGGAGCAGAGCTGTTCCGCCACCGGGCACGATGCCTTCTTCCAAGGCGGCTTGTGTGGCGGCGCGGGCGTCTTCAATCAACGCTTTGCGTTCCTTCATCTCCGTTTCGGTGGCCGCACCGCACATGATCTGGGCCACTCCACCGGCCAGCTTGGCCAAGCGCTCTTGAAGCTTTTCGCGATCGTAGTCGCTGTCGGTGGTTTCGATTTCGCGGCGGATTTGCTCTGCACGGCCTTCGATTTCGGCCTTCTTGCCGCCACCGCCGACGATTGTCGTGTGATCGGCCGTGATAGTGGCCTTCTTGGCGGTTCCCAAATCACTTAACTTCACGGCATCGAGCTTGATGCCCAGGTCTTTGAAGATGGCTGTTCCGCCAGTGAGCACTGCGATATCACCAAGCATGGCTTTGCGGCGGTCGCCATAGCCTGGGGCCTTAACAGCGCAAACGCTCAAGATGCCGCGCAGCTTATTGACCACCAGCGTTGCTAGGGCTTCGCCTTCGACGTCTTCGGCGATAATGAGCAGCGGTTTCTTGGCTTTGCTCACCGCTTCGAGCAGAGGCACCAAATCCTTCGCGTTCGAAATCTTGTCTTCATAAATCAGGATGTAAGTGTTTTCCAACACGCATTCCTGAGCGTCTTGATCGGTAACAAAGTGGGGCGACAGGTAGCCGCGATCGAACTGCATACCTTCGACCACTTCAACGTATGTTTCAGTCTGCCGGCCTTCTTCGACGGTGATCACCCCGTCTTTCCCGACCTTCAAAAAGGCCTCGGCCAGCACAGCACCAATCGAGGGGTCGTTGTTGCCCGCAATCGTGGCGATTTGCGCAATTTCCTGCTTATTCTTTTCGTTGATCTGCTTGGCCTGCTTGGCAATCGCTTCGACCACCGTGTCGACTGCCTTTTGAATGCCCCGCGAAAGGGCCATCGCGTCCGCGCCGGCGGTGACCATTTTCAGGCCTTCCTTGTAGATGGCTTCAGCCAATACGGTGGCTGTGGTGGTGCCATCGCCGGCGACCTCATTCGTTTTGCTGGCCGCTTCTTTGACGAGCTGTGCCCCCATGTTCTCGTTGGGATCGTCCAACTCGATGTCTTCTGCCACGGTAACGCCATCCTTGGTCACTTTGGGCGATCCCCAACCTTTGTCCAATACGGCATTGCGGCCGCGCGGTCCGAGTGTGCTGCGGACGGCTCGGGCCAACTTGCTCACACCCGTGGCGAGCGCCTGTCGGGCGTCGTCTTCGAATACCATCTGTTTTGCCACTTCGGACTCCTCCTCGATTGGGTATTTGAATCCATGTATTTCGTGCGTTTCCTGCTTACCGGCAATCTGGTGGGAAGCCAGAAAGCAGGCCGTGCCTCCGGGCGACCGGACCAGCTAACTCGTAACTCGTCGCGCGGGCCTCTTGGCTGTTGCGGCGAGAATGGCAACGACTCAATTCGGTGCTACCCGAACGCGGCTGCCGCAGGCTAGACCGCGAGCGCTCTATTTTGGCAGCCGGCAGGTTTCCGTTCGCCATTGGGAGCAACCGGTATGCCAATATGCGGGTGTGCGTTGCAAGTTGTTTCTGTGTATTAGGTTAGTTGTTTTTGTTGCGGTGGTTGTACAGCTCGACCCGGACAAGGTTCCGACGAGGGTGCCAAATTGGCAGCCGGTTGATGCCATGCGCGGTACGGACGGGCATCTCACCGCTTTTGGTGACCCCGTGAGCAAACTTCGCAACCACAGCGAGAACTCCTTCTGCGCGGACAGCGAGTGGCTGTTGAGAACCGGTGGGGGCCAAGCGTAGTTGGAAACCCCGGCGAACACTGGCTATGAAGGACTACAACCTCGGCGCATAGCAATGCGGAGGAATCTGCGTGGAAATGAGTCCTTTCACACGCGAAGCGAGCGGAGACGATCGGGAACTCCAACGGAGAACGAATCAATGAAAAAGGTTACCACCATGGAAGAAACTGGCCCTTTGGCGGCGAAGCGTTTTCAAAGCGTTTACACGGGCCACCGTCCGCTTGTCGTGATCCTTGGTTGCCTGGTGCTGCTGATAGGTTTAGGAGCGGACGGCTCACGTGCGCTGTCCGAATCGTTGTGGGCCGGCGCGGCCAAGGTGGATATCACCAACGTCGAATCAGGGCCCGTGAACGATCGTCTCTACGCGCGGGCACTGGTGCTGAAGAACGAAGCGACAACCGCAGTGTTGATTACGCTCGATGTTGTGGCGGTGGGCGAGATCGGACCGATTGGCGACGAATACTTGCCCACGGTTCGAGATCGGCTTGAATCAGAACTGGGGATTGCAGCAGAGCATGTGGTGGTCAATGCCAGCCATTGCCATGGGGTCGTGTGCCCTGACGTTGCCGATCGGACAGTGAAGGCTGTGAAGGAAGCATACGCTCGCATGGTGCCCGTTCGTGTGGGGGCAGGGCGCGGGCGGGAAGACCGCATCTCGGCGAATCGAAGGCTGAGGCTCAAGAACGGTCGCGAGGCGGATGTGCGCCATGCGTATTCGTTGCCCCCCGATGAGCAAATTGACGGCGTCGGGCCAATCGATCCGGAGATCGGCATATTGCGCTTGGATCGCATGGATGGCAGCGTGTTGGCTGTGGTCTACAACTTCGCTTGCCATCCAATCCAGGGGGTTCCGAGCGGGGGCAACACAGCCGATTTGACAGGATTCTCGTCGGCGGTGATCGAGGAAAACTTAGGGGAATCGTGCGTCGCCTTGTTCGTGCAGGGCTGCGCGGGTGACATCAATCCCGTGATGTACAAGGCGGTCGACCGTCCGCGCGATGCAGAGCCGTTGGGCAACTTGCTTGGTTTAAGCACGCTGAAAGCTGCGCGAAAAATCCGTCCAGTAGCGACTGATCAGTTGATGGTGGTGCGCCGCATGGTCACGTTGCCGCGGGCCGATGTGGCCCAGCGCATCATCGCACTCGAAACGGAGCAAGCCCGGCTGCTGAAGTCGCTGAAGGGAACCACGCTGAACTTGAAAACCTTCATTCCTCTGGTCGTGAAGTACGGTCTATGGCCCGATTTTCCTTCGTATTCAGCGCATCGCTATCTGCACGATGAATCGCTGGGTCGCGACGGTTTCAAACGGCTGGACGCCGAGAATCGACGCAACATCCGACAATACATGAAAAACATCTATACCATGGAGCGGCTCACGCGGTTGCAAACCAATTTGAATCTGCTCCAAAAGCACCACGCGCAGTATTTGGCTGCCGGAAAACGCACTATCGACGTGGAAATTGTTGGCCTGCGTGTAGGCAGCTTCGTATTGGTAACGTTTCCGGGCGAACTGACCGTACAGATCGGTTTGAATATCAAGAAAAGCTCTCCGCATCCGTACACGTTCGTGGCAGGATACACCAACGGATACATCTACTACGCGCCTACCGAAGAGCAGTTGCGGAATGTGGGAGGTGCCCAGGAGGACAGCGACTGCATCTTGGGGCCAGGCTGGCAGAAACGGTTCGAAGACGCAGTCACCAAGGTACTCAACGAGTTGTGAGTGAAGGTGACCACTCGATTGCGGAGAGGCTGCATGGTTTCGATCTGCTGCGGCTGCCGTCGTTAGCAGCGCTAAAACTCGCGAGAAAAGCGCCGTCAGTCTTGCTGGCAAAGACGGAACCCAGAACGCAGCCCCAGCAACACGTCAAAGAGCTTGCTCTGGTTGCAAGCGGGTAGAGTTCGTCAGCCCTGTGTCGGCCAAGCAAATTTCCGGAGAACCTCGCAGGCGCCCGGGACAAACCTCTCTTGGTCTGACGAGATCCTTCCTTGCTCCTGCCGACGAAAGAAAGTTTTTTCGACAAGGCTGGTGCGGGCCAAACGGTGCAGAAGAAGAGAAGAGTTGCGCGCGAGCCTCAGTCTTCGTCGCCGCGGAGCCGGGCTAGAACGGTGTAGTCCTCCAGCGTAGTGGTATCTCCCACATCTTCCTTGCCCGATGCGATATCACGCAACAGGCGTCGCATGATTTTTCCGCTACGAGTTTTTGGCAGCGCTGTAGTGAAGCGAATCTCGTCGGGGACGGCCAAGGCGCCAATTTCGTGCCGGACGTGCTGCTTGAGCTCTTCGCGAAGCCCCTCGCGAGGTTCGCCTACCAGCGTGACAAAGGCCACGACGGCTTGCCCTTTGATCTCGTCGGGACGACCGACGGCTGCGGCCTCGGCCACTTCTGGATGACTGACCAGCGCGCTTTCGATCTCGATCGTGCTCAGCCGGTGTCCTGAAACGTTGAGCACGTCGTCAATGCGGCCCATGATCCAGTAGTAGCCGTCTTCATCGCAACGGGCATTGTCGCCGGTCAGATATTTGTGGGGCACCTTGCTCCAATATTGTTCGCGGTACCTCTTTTCGTCGCCCCAAATGCCTCGCAGCATGCTGGGCCACGGACGTGAGATGACGAGCCAGCCACCATGGCCTTGTTCGACAGGGTTGCCCTCGGTGTCGACGATTTCAGGAAACACGCCCGGCAGTGGTTTTGTGCAACTTCCTGGTTTGGTGGGCGTGGCACCGGGTAGCGGGCTGAGCATGATGCCACCGGTCTCGGTTTGCCACCACGTATCGACGATCGGACATCGCTCACGGCCAACGACCGTGTGGTACCACATCCAGGCCTCGGGGTTGATCCCCTCGCCGACGGTGCCGAGCAGTCGCAGGCTCGAAAGGTCGCGTTGCGTTACCCAGTGGTCGCCCCACTTGATAAACGCACGAATGGCGGTCGGGGCGGTGTAGAAAATCGTTGCACGGTACTTTTCAACGATCTCCCAGAATCGGCCCTCGTTGGGCCAGTTGGGAGCGCCCTCATACATGAGTACGGTAGCCCCCGCCGAGAGCGGCCCATAAACGATATAGCTGTGACCGGTGATCCAGCCGATATCGGCTGTACACCAGTAGACATCTTCGTCGCGCAGATCGAACACCCATTCGGCGGTTTTTTTTACATACAGGTTGTAGCCAGCCGTTGTGTGGCGAATGCCTTTCGGCTTGCCGGTGGAGCCGCTGGTATAGAGGATAAACAGCGGGTGTTCGCTATCGAGCGGTTCGGCCGGGCAATCGGCCGATGCGTTCTCCATCAACTCGTGCCACCAGAGGTCGCGGTCTGGCTTCATGGTCACATGGTTGCCCACGCGCTCGAGCACGATGCACTTTTCGACCGTGGGCGATTTTTCGAGTGCTTCGTCCACATTGGCCTTTAGTGGCAGTTGCTTTCCGCGGCGCCATCCGCCGTCGGCCGTGATGATTAGTTTGGCTTGGGCATCGTTGTTGCGGTCAGCGATGGCCTCGGACGAGAAGCCTGCGAAAATCACTGAATGGGCTGCACCGATACGGGCGCAGGCCAGTAACGCGACGACCAGTTCGGGCACCATGGGCATATAGACCGACACGACGTCGCCTGCGCCGATGCCGAGGCCTTTCAGCACATTGGCAAACTTGCACACCTCGCGGTGCAGGGTCTGGTAGGTCAGCACGCGTTCATCGCCGGGCTCGCCCTCCCAAAGAATGGCCGCTTTATTTTTGCGGGACGTGTCGAGATGCACGTCGAGGCAGTTGTACGAAGCATTGGTTTGCCCGCCGACGAACCATTTGGCATAGGGTTCATTCCACTCGAGCACTTTATCGAAAGGCTTGAACCAGTGCAGTTCTTCGGCCAGCTTCCCCCAGAATCCTTCGGGATCATCGTGGCTCTCGCGCCACAAGGCCTCGTAGGCTTCCATCGAACCAATGCGGGCCTTGGCGGCGAAATCAGGGGGGGGAGGAAACGTTCGTGCCTCGTGCATCACCGTGTCGAGCTGTCCCGGATGCTGGTTAGCCATAGCACCGTTCCTTAATTTTCGTGTGCGCTGTACCGCATGTGCGGTGTTCCAATGGGGCCGAAAAAAACGATTCCGGCTTCAGATGTCGGCGACTGTCTGTCTGTGTGTCGTTCCTGCCGTAATGCAGGCTTTCTCCGACGAGCCTTCCTGAATTGTTTCTATGGAAACGACGCTTTAGGAGTGAAAGGCGATTCCGAGCGAACGGTTTGCCAGAGAAGGATTCGAATGGCGACATACTCGTGTGCAGAGCAAAAAGCGGCTCGCTTATTGCCATGGTCAGTGTTCGCCTCGCACCGGCATACGCAATACGTATGTCATGCCGCCCGTGTGACGCGTTGCGAGAGGAACCCGAAGCGGGGGCTTGCGTTGCGCCCCTGCATTGGGGGGGCGTGATTCGTCGTATGAGCGCAAATGCCTTGCGCGGCAAACGGCTTCTTGCGTTTTACTTCGGCCACGGAACCCGAGGTGCGCGGATTCTAAGAGCGTCTCACCCGCGTGTCAACGAAATCGAGGTGGGCAAGGTGAGAGAAACCGCAAACGATCCGGTGCGGCGCGTGCCATGGCGACGCTTGGAAAAGAAGAAGCCAAGGCAATGGTCCGACATCGCGTAGTGCTCAACGCGGAATTTCGCGAATATAGATATTTTTGAAATAGAGCTTCGAGCCGTGGCTTTGCAGTTCGATTTGCCCTGTGGGATAAATCGGTTTGTCACGCTCCCAGTAGTTTTCCATCACGACGTTGTCCGTTACCAGCTTGTCGTTGAGATAAACGGTGACCCGGTCGCCGATCATCGTGATGCGGAAGCGGTTCCACTGACCTACGGGATTGTCGGCCACAACGAGCGGCTTGGAAGGATTTTTCTTGTTGTTGTATAACCCGCCGGAACCGATGTCGGGCCGATCCCAGATTTGTACCTGTGGCGAACCCCGCAAATAGATGCCGCTATCGCCACCCGGCTCGATTTTCCAATCGACCCACAATTCAAAGTCGCCATAGTCTTTGTCGGTGCAAAGATGGCTGCCTTTGCCGTCGAATACCAGTATGCCATCGACGACGTGCCAGTGCTCTCGCATTTTGGTATCGGCGGCCTTTTGCAGTTCGGCCAATTGCTCGGGGGTGAGCTTGGCACGCTCGACAGGATTCTTTACCAAGCCTTTCCAGCCGCTGAGGTCTTTGCCGTTGAACAGGGCCACAAAGCCTTCGGGTGGAGTGTTGTCCGGTTTTTCGTCTGCTGTCACGTTAGGGGCCAGACCAGCGGCCACAATAACAGCGAAACCGATCCAAAAGGCCAAATGTCGCATGATCGTCGTCTCCGTTGCTTCCGCAGTGCTGCGATGCGCATCCGTGATACATGTGATGCGTGTTGTTTTGAAGAAAGCTTACCCTTATGTCGAGAGTCACCGTCCGTTGCATGATATCGGTCGGGCGATTCCAGACCGTGGTTTACCGTGAGCGTGCTTTTTTTCGAATCGGCGCCGCGGATAAACCGAAGTCGAAGGGGCGCCGCCCATTGGAGCAATCGTAAACCACTGGTAGACGCGGAGCAAGCAAGCACTGCGTCAGCGAAACTGGCGGATTATCATGTGCTGCGATTGTTCCGTGAATAGGCTCATTCACGGTGGCGGGGCGCTCGCACCCATTGGCGTGCCAGGTTGTATATTGGGCTGATTGGCGTTGGTCGTCGCGAGTTCTTGATTTGCCCGCCGAGCGCCCAGGGTTGGCCGAAAGGATGTGGTTTCAACGTCGATCGCGAGCGGTCAAAAGGTGAAATGTCGCCGTATGGATAAAGGAACCACGCCTATCGATGGCATGGCTGCCGGAGAGAAGAGAAAAAGGACCGTTGCCAAGTTGCTGAAAGAGGGGTGCTCAGTTGCTGCTGTGGTGGCGAGTCGCGTGTTGCCGGGCTTGGTTTTAGTTGAAACGGCCTTTTGACACAGTACAATCACGGGCGACGCCGCGAAGAAAGGCGAACGCCTGCGATCCGTCGACAGAGCTTTTGGCTATTGCAGCGTTCTTTTGGATCGCAGCGCGACGACTCGAAATCTAGGATTTGTTTCTGGCGTTTATTTTCATTTTCACTGGCTGAGGGATTTGTCCATCCGCACTTGGCGTCGCGCGCCGCGGATGGTCGATTGCCTTGGCCGGACGGGAGAGCCGTTTTTTCTGATTGCGGCTTTCCCGGATTGACGCGACGGACAACGTTGACGCAAACCGATGCCTCGGCAAAGGAGGTCCTTTGCAATGAAGGACAGCAAACACCTTCGCCCGCCCAAAGCGGGCTTTTCTCGCCGCGATTTTTTGAAAGGGTCGGGAGCAGCGGCAGCGGCCACTGCTATCGGAGAGGGCGTGTCGGGGGCCGTAGCGGCAGAGGCTGGTTCTTCGGTAGTGGGGCCGGGTCCTGTGTCGATTGCCTTGAACGTGAACGGCCAGCGACGCTCAGCAACGGTCGAACCCCGTACCACCTTGCTTGAGGTGTTGCGGTACCAATTCGACCTGACCGGGGCCAAGCCGATCAGTGAAGATGGTTCGAGCGGTGGGTCGACGGTTTTACTTGACGGCAAGCCGGTGTCGGCGTCGACCGTGTTGGCTCTTGAAGCAGTGGGGCGTGAAGTGCGCACGGTTGAAGGGCTGCACGGCGACCCGGTCCCCGCTGCATTTGTGGCCAACGACGGCCAGCAGTGCGGGTTTTGCACCCCCGGCTTCGTTGTGGCGGTGCGGGCGTTTTTGGACAAGCATCCGTCGGCGAGCGAAGCGGAGATTCGCGCCGGTTTGAATGGGAACATATGCCGTTGCGGCACATACGCCAACATTATTCAGGCGGTGCTCGACGTTGTGAAAGGAGGGTCCGATGGCTGAGTTGAGTTGGCCTCCACAGGGCAAAGCTGCCGTAGTCGGCAAACCGGTCGAACGCATCGACGGACCCGCGAAATCGACGGGAGCGGCCAAATATGCGTACGACATCAACGCCAAAGGAATGTTATTCGCCCGTTTGCTGGGATGCCCGCACGGGCATGCCCGGATTAAATCGATCGATGCGAGCGCGGCGCGGCAGGTGCCCGGCGTGCGTAGTGTGAAGATTATGAAGGAGCCCGGCAAAGGGCGTAAAAGCGAGGTGCTGTGGGAGGGCGACCTGATAGCCTGTGTGGCTGCCGATAGTGACGGCGCGGCTCGTGAGGGCGTGGCGGCAATTCGTGTGGAGTACGAGGTTCTCGAACCGTTTGTGCACGAGGAATTCCTCGCGGCGGCCGAACAGGCGGGACGCACCCGATCGGGCGGCGACAACATCAAGTTGCAGCGAGAGCCGGGCGATGACGAGGACGAAGACGAGTTTGCCGACAAGGAAATCGCTCGATTGCTCGAAGAGGCCGACGTTGTGGTCGATGCGTACTACGGCATTCACTCAATTTGCCACTGTCCGCTCGAACCACACGGATCGACCTGCGTGTGGGAAGGCGACAGACTTTTGGCGCACCTTTCTACACAGAATGTTTCGGGAACGCCGGGGCAGTTTGCCTCGCCGCTCGGCATTACCGCCAATGATGTGACGGTGCACTGTGACTACATCGGTGGTGGATTTGGTAGCAAGTTTGCCGCAGATTCGTGGGGCGTGGTGGCCGCGCAGATCGCCAAAGAGACGGGGCGGCCCGTCAAGCTGATGCTGGACCGGGATCTGGAACTGAAAAACGCCGGCAACCGTCCGTCGGGCTTTATCCGTGTTCGCGTTGGCGCCGACAAGCAGGGCGTAGTGAATGTGTGGGATTCGCATCATTGGGGCACAAACGGGCCGAGTGGTGCGCCGGTGAGCCAGGGTGTCATTCCCTACGTGTTCGACCCGCCGAATCGCCGTCGCCGCGTAACGCGCGTAAGGACGAACACCGCTCCCTCACGAGCCTGGCGGGCCCCCAATCATCCGCAGGGAGCGGCGCTCTCGCAAACCGCTTACGACGATGTGGCTCGCAAGCTGGGCATCGACAGCTACGACGTCTTCATGCGCAACTTGCCGAGTGTGAGCAACGGTAAAGCGGATGTATACGCTGAGCAGATGCGCATCGCTGCTGATTTGATCAACTGGAAAAGCAAGTGGCATCCGCACGGCAAGGGTGAGGCGAGGGGATCGATCGTCAGCGGGTTGGGGATGGCCCTGCATACCTGGGGCGGAGGCGGGCACAGCTCGTCGTGTCTCGTCAAAATCCACCCCGACGGGGGTGTGGAGACTTTCCTCGGAAGTCAGGATTTGGGGACGGGCACGCGCACCGTGATTGCAATGGTTGTGGCCGAAACGCTGGGGTTGCCTCCCGCGGCCGTGAAGGTGCATATCGGCAACTCGCAGTATCCGCAAAGCGGCCCCTCGGGCGGAAGCACAACCGTGGCGGGCGTATCAGAGTCGAACCGTCGCGGTGCTACCGCAGCGCTGGAAGAGCTGGCCAAGCTCGTGGCACCCAAGCTCGATGCCAAGCCTGAAGAAATCGAAGCCGTCGACGGGCGGGTGCGCGTGCGTGGAAAACCGAACCGCAGTCTGAGCTGGAAGGAAGCATGCCGGCTGCTGGGTATGAAATCGATCGAGGCTCGTGGAGAATTCAAACGCGGGCAGCCAACTGACCTGTCGAGCTCGGGCGTGGCCGGTGTGCAAATGGCCGAGGTCGAGGTGGACCGGGCAACAGGCGTGGTTCGGGTGAAGAAGTTTGTCGCCGTTCAAGATATGGGGCTTGTGGTCAATCCGCTGACCGCCAAAAGCCAGATCTACGGTGGTGTGATCATGGGAATCGCCTACTCGCTGTTCGAAGAACGGATTTTCGACGCGAGAACGGGCAAGTTCCTGAACGCCGATATGTCAAGCTACAATCTGGCCCGGCTTGGCGATATCGGTGAGATCGTCGTTGAGCTCTACGAGCCGGAAAGCGAGTACCGACGAGGCGTAATCGGGTTAGGCGAGCCGCCGGTGATCAGTCCAGGAGCGGCATTGTCGAACGCCGTTTGCAATGCTCTAGGAGTTCGTGTTCCTGTATTGCCTATGACGCCGCAGCGTGTGTTGGCGGCTCTCGAGAAAGCGAGTGTGTCCTCATGAAAGCATTTCGTTACGCTTCACCGCGCGTCGAAGACGAGGCGGTCGACCTGCTCGAGGATCGCTGGGGCGCCTCGGAACTATTGGCCGGCGGCACGGATCTTGTGGGGTTGATGAAGAAGATGGTCGTGACGCCGGAATTGGTGGTGAGTGTCAACCGCATCGACTCGATGCGTGGCATCACGGCCGATTCGACCGGTGTGACGATCGGCGCCGGCACGCACCTGGACGAATTGCTCGATAGCCCGCTGATGGACGATTATCCGGCGGTCAAACAGGCGATTCGCAACATCGACAGCTTGCAGCTTCAAAGCCAGTCGACCGTTGGGGGCGAGTTGTGCCAGCGACCTCGCTGCTGGTATTTCCGAAATGGCTATGGCTTGCTGGCCGATCAGGGGCGGCACGTTGTCGAGGGTGAAAACCAGTATCATGCGATCTTTGGTAATAGCGGTCCGGCGAAATTCGTCTCGGCTTCGCGGCTGGCACCGGTGCTGATGGCGTTGGGGGCGGAGATTCGCGTGGTAGGCCCTTCGCCCGGCGATGAGACGACCATGCCGCTAGAGTTTTTCTATCGCATACCTCGAAACGAGCGGCAGCGAGAAACGTCGCTGGAACCACGCCAGATGATCACCCATATTCGGTTGCCAGCCGATGCTGAGCGCTCGTGTGCCGTTTACGAAGTGCGGCGTGGTGCCGGTCCGGCCGATCCGCTGGCCGCTGCGGCCGCTCACTGTCGTTTGCGCGATGGAGTAGTGGAAGCGGCTCGCATTTACTTAGGTCAGGTGGCGCCAACGCCGTGGAATGTGGAGGAAGCAGCTCGCTGGCTGGTGGGGCGCACATTGGACGAACGCACGGCACGCGAGGCGGGCGAGATCGCCGTAGCGCGGGCCACACCGCTCTCGAAGAATGCTTACAAGGTTCAACTTGCTCGGGTTAGTGTCGAGCGCGCCTTGCGCTTGGTAGCCGGGCTGGATTGCGGAGGATTTTGATCATGCCGTTCGAAAAAACGAACTCACCGCTCGACGTGATCCAAGATCCGGTTTGCGTGCATTTGCGATCCAAGGGCATGTTCGTCACGGGCAGCTTGAATCCTGAGGCGGACGACCCGGACATCGGCGATGGCCACTGTTGGTGCAACCAGACCCAGAACGTGTTTGGTCCCGATCACCTGCTCGTCGATCGGCAGGAATGCAATCGCACACGCACATGCTACGAGCCGACCTCCTGAACGTCGATGCCTCGTGGGTGGCGCTCTTTTGCTATGGGTACGCGCGCGCTGCCCGTAGTGGTGGGTGCGGAGCTGAGCGGGCGTGTGATGCGCTCAGATGCCGCTGCCGACCAGCTTTTCGGTCAGGCCAACCGGCGTTCCTGCCGAGTCGGTGGCGAAGAGCGTTTCGTCTTCGGGAGCGTCGCCCAGGCTAATGCCCAGTGCGCGAGCAGCTTGAACGAGAGGGCCGTTCGGATCTACCGACCGCAGTACCGAAACGGCGTCGACGATGGGCACGCTGTCGATATTGGGCGGCTGGAAGCTGATCATCTCGCCAAAACGCTCTTGGTGAACGAGCCGCATGGCGTGGGCGCCGAATTGCGTGGCCAGAACGCGATCGAACGTAGTTGGCGGGCCACCGCGCTGTAGATGACCGAGCACGACGCAGCGGGTTTCTCGCTTCAGGCGGGTTTCGAGTTCTGTTGCGACAACGTTGCCGATGCCGCCCAGACGTACTTGTTGAGATTCGCGCCGTCGTTCCCGTGCCACCAATCCGCCATCTGGCAACAGGGCACCTTCGGCCACGACGATCAGTGTGAACCGCTTGCCGTTGCGTTCACGTTCAAGGACTTTGTGGCAGACATTCTCGAATGTCCAGCGGATCTCGGGAATGAGGATCACGTCGCCACCGCCCGCGATGCCGGCGTGCAGGGCGATCCAGCCAGCATGACGCCCCATGACCTCAAGCACCATCACCCGTTCGTGCGAAGCGGCGGTAGTGTGCAATCGGTCGAGTGCGTCGGTGGCACAGGCCACGGCACTATCGAAACCGAATGTGTAAACCGTAGCGGAAAGGTCGTTGTCGATCGTTTTCGGTACACCAACCACAGGTATGCCGTATTCGTGAAACTGTTGGGCGATGGCCAGCGAACCGTCACCACCGACACAGATCAAACCCGCCAGATCGAGTTGGTCGACCGTTGTGCGAACGGCGGAAAGCAAGTCAGGGTCGATCGTCGCACGATCATCGACACCGGTTTTCGCCGCGAAACGGCCGCGGTTCGTGGAGCCAAGGATTGTGCCACCTTGCGTGAGGATTCCGCTGGTATTTTTCGTGTTGAGCGGGACGTAGCAGACTGGATCAACCAGCCCTTCGTAACCCTTGAGAAAACCGACACAGTCGTAGCCAAGCTTGTGGGCGCACTTCACTACACCTCGAATCACGGCATTCAGGCCGGGGCAATCGCCACCGCTGGTGAGGATACCCACACGACGTTTCTGCTGGTTCGCCATCATTTCCACCCGTTTCGACAAATAGACAAAGCCAGAGTATGTTCTCGTCCAAAGGAAGGGGGTTGTAGTCACCGCCGCAGTGGGCGGCGCATCTCCTGTGCATCGTGAAGACCGGTTAAGTCTAGGTCGCAAATCGACTACAGGCAGGGGGTGTCTGGCTGTTACGCATTTTCCGCTGGTCGACCAGAAGGGGCGCTCGGGTATTACGCGGCCAAGGGTTATCGGACACGGGGCGACAACACTCGTGGCGTCCGCCAAGCCCTCGTTCACAGCGTTCCCCAGCAGCGTGCGACATCACGTGCAAGTGGTTTTCGAGAATCGAACCGGTGCATGCTGTGACGAATACCGCGTTGCATCACCGGTGGGGTTTTGCAACTCGCGGCGCCACCGCGTATGCTGTGCAAAATCAATAGAATCTGCACGACGCGATCGATCTGTGCTTTGCGAATCGCCCTGCGAAAAGATGCGATGTCGTTAGACAAGACGTGCACTACGGAAGGCGATGCCACGAGACGATCGCTGTGACGGACCAATTCGAAAGCCGCACTTTTTCCACCGAGGTGCTGAACATCATGAGATTTCCGAGCCACCGCCTTTCGAAAGTTATCGCAGTATTGATCTTTTGTGCGTCGTGGACG
>WGDQ01000308.1 GCA_015493185.1 Planctomycetaceae bacterium | reverse complement strand
GTATGCCCGATAGCCTTTGGTGGGCTGCTCGACTTTCGCCACATATTGCCCGCTCGCATTCGGTTCGAGCGTTTGCTTCTTATAGGCCGGCCCCAAGGTATCAATGCGGAAATCGCGGGCGTTGGGGTTCACGGCTTGCCATAAATTCACTTCCTTCGGCGGATCTTGGGCAATCACGCGGATCGTATCGTCCGACTCGAACGACCACGTGAACTTCGGCCGAGGCCGATTGTTGACAATCGCCCAGTAAAACGCGGCGATCGACTGCGGCGCGTCGGAGCCCCGCAGCGAATGGCCGGCGTTCGGCACGTAGCGCAGATACTTCTCACCTCGCAGATGTTCGAAGTAGAACTGCGACGAATCGGGCACGAAAAACTGATCGCCGGCGGCATTCACCACATACTTCGGCATCGTCAACCGGTCCAAATAGGAGAATGGATCAACGTGCCGCTCCAGTTCCCGCATTCGCGGGTCTTTCATGTGCGTCATGATTCCGTGGCGCACGTAATCCCAAACCGCCGGGGCGAAAAATCCGTAAGCCGCGTAGTGGTGCATCATCGACTCAGATACGTTCAACACGTCGATCACGATGGGCACGATCGCAACCACGCGTGTATCCACGGCGCCGGTAATCCAGGTGGTCCAGCCGCGTTTCGAACCACCGGCCACCACAAAGCGATCCACGCGTTTCCCGCCACCCTCAGCGCTCGAGGTCAGCGCTTCGATCGTGTCCATCGCACGCACCGCGGCCTTCGCCATGGGAAACCGCGGCAGCCAGGTCGGGTCGCCCGTCTTCAAAAACTGGTCCCAGCAGTAGGCGATCAGGTCGTCTTCGTACCGCTTCTTGCCATCGTTGTGAAAAATCAACGGTTGGTTGGGCACCATCCGCAATTCCGTCACTACGGTCTTGGTCGCCTTGGCCATCAGCTTCACGATGTCCGATGGCCCGCCGGGCGGATTGCCGTCGTTCTTGCCGCCGCTGATAAACAGAAAGCCGATGTCCGACGCCACTTCGTCAGGGAGGGCGACCACCAACCAATGCTGCCATACCGGACGGTCCACTTCGTCTTCACTTCGCCAACGCTGCGACTTCATGTCGACGATCAACGTCGTGAGTCCGTCTTCCTTTTGCGTTTTGATAACCTTCCACTCGTAAACCGAGTCCTTCTTGGCTACATACTTATCCAACCGCGTGTTTCGGCTCGCCGAAACATCGGCCGTCTCCGCCGTGGCTTGCCGCCCAATCACACACCAGGGCATAACCGTCAGGCAGGAAACAACAATCAGCAGAACGCGGCGTCGCATGGTTCGATACATCAGATCCCTCATCGAGCTGTCGAGAACCTCTTCCCTCAAACGAAAGAAAAAGCAAAGAAAAAAATGGTGGGGCCCAGGTGTGCGCACCTGACGGTGCGATCGGCCCCGGCATGACTGCTCTCTATCTTCGTCGCCTCCGCCGACCGATTCAAGCCAACGTGGGCGATCGCCCGGGCACGCGCGGTGGTGCGATTTCTCACAAACTGGCACCCCGCCATCCGAGCCACTATCATATGGCCACCATCATAGGGCCGCCGCGCATGAAGACCGGCAAGCGTCGCGTGCGACGGCATACAATTTTCGGCTAGCCGGCACGCCACGGCCCTGTGCCTGTTCCGTTGCTACGAATGGCCCTTGCAAGCCGCGGCCAATCCCGCGATGGGCAAATTGTGTGCGTTGCCAGGCTGTGCAGCCGCCGGCATATGGCCACCCCCCAACAGCTTCGTCGTGCGTATCACACCCGCCTGCCCGTTTCGAAAATCGCACCCCCAACCCGGAGACACACCATGAGCAAATCCCGCTGTCTTTCTCAATTCCTTATCGTTACGGCCCTCGTATGCTGCGCCACCTCGAGCCGCGCTTTCGCAGGCGAGGTCGTCAAGCTTTTCAACGGCAAAGACCTCAGCGGATGGCGCACGTTCGTCGATCCCGGCAAGCCGGATGTCTCGCCCGAAGAAATCTGGTCGATTCGCGACGGCGTGATCATCTGCCGCGGCCATGTGGTCGGCTACCTGCGCACCGAGAAAGAATACTCGAACTACGTCTTGCGGGTTCAGTGGCGATGGGGCAAATCGGCACGCCGCGGCAGCAACAGCGGCGTGTTCGTTCACGTGGTTGGTCCCGATCAAATTTGGCCCAAAGGCATTGAAGCCCAACTCGCCTCGGGCAGCGCCGGCGATATTTGGCTCGTCGGCGGCGCGAAGCTCACGGTCGACCCCACGCGTCAAGATCCGAACATCGCGCGCCACTACTTCCGCATGAAGGTCGACGGCCCGGTCGAAAAACCGATCGGCGAGTGGAACCAGTACGAAATCACCTGCCGCGGCGATACGGTCGAGCTCAAGATCAACGGCAAGCTTGTCAACGTGGGCACCCACAGCGAATTGACGCGAGGCAACATCCTGCTACAAAGCGAAGGTGCGGAAATTCACTTCCGCAACATCGAACTCGAACCACTCGACTGACCTCGGGGCCCATCAGGCTGTTTGCGGCACACCGGGCCATCACCCCGCGGGGTAGGCCCGGCGTCTCGTCTTGCAGGCCAACGGGCGCTCAGACACAACAACCCTTACGAGCAGCAGCAATGCCCGACTTTTCCCACCTCACGGCCCAGCAAATCATGCAAACCCGCCCCATTTGCGCGCGGCCCGATGAGGACCTCTCCGAACTAGCCCGCCGGCTCGTCGAATCGAACATCAACGGTGCCCCGGTTGTCGACAACGATCGCCTGGTCGGCGTGGTCAGCCGAAGCGACGTGATGCGGGTTCGGGTTTTGTACGAAACGCTCGACAGTCAGGTTGAAAACCGTCTCGAGCCGCCCGATGTCCGCTCGGAAGATTTTTCCGAAAACCTGCGCGGCGCCTTCCAGGGCTTTCGCGACCGTCTGGCGCATCTCAAGGTGCGCGACGTAATGCGAACCGAAGTGATCTCTTGCTCGCCCGACACACCGGTGCCGCAAGTGGCGCAACAAATGCTCGACCAGCACATCCACCGCATCGTGGTTGTCGAAAACCAACGTCCTGTCGGCCTGATCAGCAGCCTCGATATCGTTCGCCTTGTCGCCCAGGCCGCCACGTCGTAGGCACACGGTTTGGGCTGCGTGCGATGGGGGCGCCGTGTGCTGCGGCGTCGACTTTGCGGGTGAAGCTCACCCTTCGG
>WGDQ01000307.1 GCA_015493185.1 Planctomycetaceae bacterium | reverse complement strand
TCATTCGATTCGAACACGTTGCCGTAGCGCTGGCGGAACATCTCAGGCCGAACGGCCTGCCGCATCGCCTCACTCACCTCCTCGCGCGTGGGCCAGATATCTTTCAGGTAAACGTCCTGCCCGTCAGCCCCCTTGCCCAAAGGTTCGTTTGTCAGGTCGATGTCGGTCGTGCCGGCCAGGGCGTAAGCCACCACCAACGGCGGGCTGGCCAGGTAGTTGGCTTTCACCAGCGGATTGATGCGGCCCTCGAAATTGCGGTTGCCGCTCAGCACGGCGGCTGCCACCAGATCGCCCTCTTGCACGGCCTTGGCTACCGGTTCGGGCAGCGGTCCGCTATTGCCAATGCACGTGGTGCAGCCATAGCCCACGGTTTGAAAGCCGAGCTGCGCCAAGGCATCGACCAGGTTGGCCTGGGCCAGATAGTCGTCGACTACGCGAGAGCCGGGGGCAAGGCTCGTCTTCACATGCGGCGGCACCTTCAGACCGCGCTCGACGGCCTTCCGGGCCACGAGCCCGGCGCCGATCATAACCGACGGATTGCTCGTATTCGTGCAGCTTGTGATGGCTGCGATCACCACCGCGCCGTGGCCGATTTCGCTCGACTGGCCATTGGAAGAAACGCGGGCCGTGCGTTCGAGTGCCTCGGGCGAAAGGTTGAAACCCCGTTGATTGACCGGCGCGGTCAGCGACTGGCGAAAGGCCTGCTTCATGCGAACCAGTGGAATCCGATCCTGCGGCCGTTTCGGACCGGCCAGCGACGGCTCGACCGTGGAGAGATCGAGCCCCAGCGTACGGGTAAACCGTGGCACGGGAGCCTTTTCGTCGCGGAAAAGTTGCTGCTCTTTCGTATAGCGTTCGACCAATTCGACCTGCTCGTCGCTGCGGCCGGTCAGCCGTAAATACTCTAGTGTTCGATCATCGACGGGGAAGAAGCCCATCGTGGCGCCATACTCAGGCGCCATGTTGGCCAACGTGGCGCGATCGGCGAGCGACATCGACGAAACACCGCTACCGAAGTACTCGACGAATTTGCCCACCACGCCCGCCTCGCGCAGCATTTGCGTTACGGTCAGCACCAAATCGGTGGCGGTTGCGCCCGATGGCAGTTCGCCGCTGATCTCAAAGCCGACAACCTCGGGCAAGAGCATATAGATCGGCTGCCCAAGCATTACGGCCTCGGCTTCGATGCCGCCAACGCCCCAACCTAAAACGCCCAAACCGTTGATCATGGTGGTGTGGCTATCGGTGCCCACCAGCGTGTCGGGCAGAGCCACAGGGCCTTGATCGTCGTCGCGAATGAAAACGCCGCGAGCCAGAAACTCGAGATTGACCTGATGCACGATTCCCACGGCCGGAGGAACAACGCGAAAGTTGTCGAAGGCCTGCTGCCCCCACCGCAAAAACTCGTATCGTTCGCGGTTCCGCTGAAACTCGATTTCCACGTTGCGCTCCAGCGCGTCGGGTGTGGCGAAGAAATCGACCTGCACCGAGTGATCGATCACCAGATCGGCGGGCACCAGCGGGTTGATTCGCTTCGGATCGCCGCCCAGCCGCTGCATGGCGCTGCGCATGGCCGCCAAATCCACCACTGCCGGAACGCCGGTAAAGTCTTGCAGCACCACCCGAGCGGGTAAGAAGGGTATTTCGACCGCCGTCGAGCTTTCGGGCTTCCAGCCCGTGACGTTTCGCACCGATTCTTCGGTAACCGCATAGCCGTCGACGTTGCGCAGCACCGATTCCAACAAAACCCGAATCGAGTAGGGCAGCTCGGCCACTCGGCACAACCCTTGGTCTTCGAGCCGCGAGAGACGGTAGATTCCCACGTCGCCCTGCGGTGCTCGAAATGTGTCGCGCGCGCCAAAGGGATCTCGGGTTTGCGATGAGGTGGCCATGGGAAAAACGCCTTTTGTTCTCTCGAAATGGGAAGAAATGCCAGCGGACAACCAATCCTCACGACCGGCCATTGCCCCAGCCCGCCAACGGGCCTTTGTTTGCCGACGGTCGCCGGTAAAAGGCGGGGCTGCTCGGCCGGAACGAGTCGGGCCGCACCAGAATAGCCTGAATTGTACGCCAAACCGATCGCACTAAAAGGGCTCGCCCAGCGGCAGAAAAGTTCCTTGATCGACACGCGCAAGCTGGCATGATAGACGCAACCGACGTAGGTAACCGCCCATGCGGCGGCATGCCAGGGCCGCGTGCCATGTCGCGAACGTGCCGAATGCCTCGCTATCACGCCTTTTTTCCCGGTGACGGTTCCTCTTTTTCCAGCGAAGCTTTCCCCAGCAAAGAGAAGACACCATGCGGAAACACTACCTGCTGCTCCTGATTGCCGCACTTTGGATGCTCGCGGGCGTTCTGGACAATGTCTGGGCCGTCGAACGGCCCAACTTCGTGATTTTGATGACCGACGATCAGCGTTGGGACGCGATGAGCTGTGCGGGCAATTCGATTTTGAAAACCCCGAATATGGACCGATTGGCAACCGAAGGCATTCGCTTTCGCAACATGTTCGTCACCAACTCGCTTTGCGCCCCGAGTCGGGCAACGCTGCTGACGGGCATGTACTCGCACGCACACGGGGTCATCGACAACAAGGGACGACACCTGCGAGCCGAACAGCCGATCTTGTCGGACCTGCTGCGCGAGGGCGGTTATGAGGTGGCCTTTTGCGGCAAATCGCACGTGGCCGGGGCGCTGCGCGATCGCCATTGGGATTATTACTTTGGCTACAAAGGGCAAGGCAACTACCTGAAACCGGTAATCGCCGAAGGGGTCGACGGCAAAGACCGGCTTTATCCCGGCTACATGGACGACGTGGTAACGGGCAAGGCAGTCGAGTTTCTGCGGCGCACTCACGAGCGGCCATTCTGCTTGTTCTTGTGGTTCAAGGCACCACACCGCAGTTGGATGCGGGCCCGGCGACACCACGATCTGTTCAAACACGTGGCCATTCCCAAGCCTGCCACCTACGACGACGATCTACGTGGTTTTCCGGGAAAACCACGCGCGTTTGTCGAGGCCACGAACAAAATCGGCGAGTTTACCGATGTGCGCACGCTCGACGGCTTCGTGAAAGACTATTACGCCACGTTGGTTGCCGTCGACGAGAATCTGGGGCGCGTGTTGCAAGCATTGGAAGAAACGAAGCAGCTCGAACAAACGGCCATTTTCTACACCTCGGACAACGGCTTTTTTCACGGCGAATGGCGGGCCTTCGATAAGCGGCTGATGCACGAACCGTCGATCCGTGTGCCGCTGTTGGTGCGCTATCCGCCTTTGGTAAAACCCGGAAGCGTGGCCGATCCGATGGTGCTGAATATCGATCTGGCGCCTACGGTGCTCGATCTGGCGGGACTCGAAGTGCCGTCGTGGATGCACGGTCGTAGTATCGTGCCGCTGCTGCGCGGCGAGTTGCCTGCCGACTGGCGAAAGGACTGGCTTTACGAATACTTCGAGTACCCTGGGGCTCATATGGTGCGCAAGAACCGCGGCATCCGCACCGAGCGCTACAAGCTGATCCACTATTTCGAACCACCCGAGGAGTTCGAGCTTTACGATCTGAAAAACGATCCGGGCGAAACCAACAACCTATATGAGGGTGTCCGGGAATTCGATTGACATAAGCGCAGAGACCTCCATGGGTTTATGTTTCTGCTGGCAAGTAGAAACGAACGCCCGATGGAGGTCCCAAGAATGGGGAAGCGTGCCAAGGAGGGCACGTGTTTGGCGTCGTTGGTCAAGATGGCCGTGCCGTTGTGCCAGCAAGCCGAACGCGAGTGTCCGCGAACCGGTCCCGGTGCCAAGCCGACCATTCCCGACTGGGTGATGGCTGTGTTGATTATGGTGGCTGTGATCAAACGAAAAAAGACCAAGTCGGCGCAATACCGCTTTTTGCGGGAACACCGACGCGAACTCGGCCAGTGGCTGGGCACGGACAAGTTCCCCGCACGCAGCACGTACTTCGATCGCTATCGACGAGCCCACCACCTGTTTCGACTGGCGATTCGTTTGCAGGGAGAAAAAGCCATTGCCGAAGGAGTGGCCGACGCGACCGACACCGCCGTCGATAAGAGCCTGCTTGCCGCCCGCGGACCCTTGTGGCACAAGAGCGATCGCCAGAAGAATCGCATTCCGGAAAAACTGCGGGGCGTCGATCGCGACAGCGACTGGGGCTGCTCTCAACACGACGGCTGGGTGCAGGGTTACAGTTTTGAAGTCGTTGTTTCCTCGACGAAACACACCACAGTCTTTCCTTTGCTGGCTTCCGTCGGCACGGCCAGCGCCAAAGAAACCAAGACATTCGCGGAGAAGATCGACGCCTTGCCCGACCAGACCCAAACCGTTTCGGCCGACAGCGGCTACGACAGCAACCTCCTGGGAGAGCGGATCGAATGGACCAACGACGGAAAACGCACCGGGCGTCGCTTCTTGTGCCCGGAAAACCGCCGCAACACGAAAGAGCAGCCAAAAGGAACATCGGTTCCGCCCCGCGATGAGTCGCACCGACGACGTTTGCAGCGCCGCAAGCACTACCGGAGCCGACGCGGCCGTGCCACCTATCGCCGGCGCAATTTGACGGTCGAGCCATTCAACGAATGGTTCAAATCGTTGTTCGAACTGAGCGATCATGTGTGGCATCGCGGCCTGGAAAACAACCAGACACAAATGCTCGCGGCGCTGTTTGCCTATCAACTCTTGGTTCGCTTCAACCACCGCCGCGGAAACAAAAACGGACAGATCCGCTGGATTCTCGATGTACTATGAATTCCCGGACACCCTCAGATACGTAGTTGACGAGCAAGCGCTTCCGAAATGTTAGGATCATTATCAATGCACAGCACCTTGAGGCACGCTCTGTGTGGTTCATGATGGGCTGTTTCGGGAGTTCGAGGCGAAACTGCTTTCGCGTTCTCGGTGTTCACCGTTGAACCTAAATCGTTGTGGTGAGCGGATTACCCGCCACGATCACCTGCGCATGTGCGGAATTCGGGAAAACTGTTCTCCTACGGGAAAGCATAGCTTGGAAACAACGTCGCAGCCTCAAGGAATAGCACCCGTGCCTGCAACACAGCAAGAATCGTCAAAGTGATCTTCCCCACGGAAAGTGGGCAGCAGATATAGATTCAATCGGAACGGCACGACCGTTCTGGTTTGTTCCTTCGCAAGGCAGACGTGGCCATGTTCAGTGTTTTCACGGCTGCGACCGTGATAGAGACCACCGTGGCCTATAGTGCCCTGCCTGAAGTTAGAAAACGCCCTCGACCAGATCTTGGCTGTCGCGGGTGTGCAGAGCGTGCCATGCTTCGACGTCGATCTCGTTGGCAATGAAGTGTACGGAGCCGTCGCACATGAGCGCGTTTACGCCGCCTGGATGCATGCTTCGCGCGCCAGCCTGAGCATTGATCTCGATTTCGCGCACGAACGGTTGATAGCACGGCATTCCCTGCGACGCGAGATATCCGCTGCCGACAGCCTCGCGGAGTGCCGTGCAGCCCATGAATTCTTCGCCACGGGAATTCGTGTGATTGGGCCGTCCCGCATCACCGAATCGGCCGTGCCGCGCCGTTGCGGACGACCCGACCTGCCCCAACGCCCAAACGCCGCGGGGGTCGAGCGCGTGGACGCCTGCCCGCAACTCATCGACGATCACTGTTTGTGACAGGCCATCAATCACCTGATGTGGACCGAACGACTTGTTGACGCCCGCCAAACCACTTCCCCACACCTGTTCATTTTCGGTCAACAAATCCTTGGGGGCGAAGAAGCCATTTGGGCATGGATGCTCCTCATCGCCGGGGCGTACGCAATCGTCGTCGGGGCCGACGTTGATGCCGTAGTTGCCGCGGGCGTACGAATTCGACGTGCGGCCCACCTGCAGTCCCCGCAGAAACAGATTGTCCGACCGGTTGAACGAATCGCTCGGGCAGCGGAAAACAGGCAAGTTCTGTGTCCGGGCTTTGGCGTTCTTTTCGTGCGAAACGGGGAGCCGCACGTCGAACTGTTCCAGCAGGTTGCCCTCTTCGAGAAACGGCAGCAGCATGATGACCCAGTTCGCGTGGATGGGATCCGGGTCTGCCGGTGTGTCGATGCCCACGGTGAAGCGGTCCACGACGCCGATCGGCACGATCCCCCGTCCCAGGGGCTCGCCGCGCCGCGTCCAAATGACCACGGGCGGATAACTGCGGATGCGGCTGGCGTACTGCGAGAGGGCGATTCCGATTTGCCGCAGATTGTTCTGACACACCGTTCTGCGCATGGCCTCACGGCTGTATTGTATTCCCACGAGCAATAGCGACAGCAAAATCCCGATAATCGCAATGGCGACCAGCAGCTCAAGCAGCGTGAATCCCCGACGGCAGGACGAATGTCCGACATGAGTCATGGCAGCCCCCTTCATTCGACTTTCGCACGTTCTTGCCACTAGCGACAGCTTATGGAAAAGCAGGCTGCGCCGCGTGGTCCGGCAGACGGTCGCGCCGGCCATGCTGTTACGCAGCCTGATCGTTTTGTAGATCATGCAGTAGGGACATCAATCTTACCGTCCGCTCCGCCACGCGGGGGTACACTACCAAGGCCGATCTGGCGTTTGCCAACATGCTGGCACTGTCTGTTACCAAAAACCCTCGCGAGCAAGTTGTTTCACGTCGGCTCGCGGGCCAGCGTTGCCGAAAGGTTTTCGAACCGCTGGTAAACAGGGGCGTCTTGGTGCGCTGAGCTCTGCGGCGCGACCTTAAGCGATGCGAAGCCTTGGGAATTTTATACCATCGTACTATCCAGTGTGTATAATCCACGGCGATTCTGGCCAGCGAACAGTCGTCACCTTGCCGTGGGAGAGGAAAAAGATGAGCGTCGCCGAGCCGCAGCGGCCGGCCAGCTCCGCTCGACGCAGCAAAGCACGTCGCGCGACGATGCACTTGGTGCTGCCCAGCCTGACGGCGTTGGGAATGGCAGCCGCTCTGCCGCCGCTGGAGTGGTTCCCGCTGGCCTGGATTGCGCTGGTGCCTCTTTGTGTGGTGCTGAGCGACCGAACGGCTTTTGCTGAAACGTACATCGGCGTCTATCTCGGTGGGCTGGTTTTTCAGCTTCTGCACTTGGATTGGATGCGAACGGCGTATGGAAGCCAAGGCGTCTCGGGGCCACACGCCCTCAACTGGCTTCTGCAGGGCGTTGTGGTGGCAGTATTCTGGGTTCTGTTGGTGTTCGTCGGCCGGGCAATTTATCGCAAAAGGCCGATGCCGATGACGCTGCTGCTGCCCGTGTTGTGGGTTGCCTTCGAGTTTGGCCGCAAGCAGCTCTGGCGGACCTTCGTAGACCAAACCGGCACGCCGTGGGGAATGCTCGGCTATTCGCAGCTTCGGTGGTTGCCCATCGTCCAGATTGCCGACTTGGGCGGTGTGTACGCGATCGGCGGGTTGTTGGCGATGGTCAACGGCGCCCTTTGGGATTTGATGGGACTTTGGCGCGGACGGACTGCGTCGCGCAGCGGGCGTTGGGCACCGCTGGCGGCGGTGCTCTGCGTTGCTGCTGCTGCGGCGTACGGCGGTTGGCGGTTGAGCGAAAACGCGGCGACCGATGGCCCCACCGTTATGCTAATGCCGGCCTGGACCCCTAAGATCACAGAGAAACACCCGCTCGACCGCCCCGTCGATATCCTCCTCTGGTCGGAACTCGATTCCAACCAGACGATTTGGGAGATGGCTCAGGCCAGGGCCGTCGGCGTCGAACAGCTTGCCGACGAGGTGCGGCGGATCATCGAGAATCCAACCGCCGAGATGACCGCCGACGTCGTGGGCATGTTCGAGCAGCAGGCCAAGCAGTTCGATGCGACGCTGGTCATCGGCTGCGAACGACTTGTCGCCACGCCCCAGCGGATGACGAAATACAATTCCATGGCGTGCGTCCACCCAACGCGCGGGTATCTGGGTGCCTACGACAAGGTGTTTCTCGTTCCGTGGACAGAGTTCACGCCCCGCACGCCGTTTCGCGTGTTCCATCGGGGCAGCCGTGGTTATACGCCCGGCGAACGCTGTCCTGTGTTTCCAGCCCGCTGCGCCGCGGCCTCGCGCGATTTCTTGTTCACGCCCTCGATCTGCTACGACAACTGTTTCGAAGAGTTCTACACGCAGGCTATGCGTAGCGACGATGGTCCGCCGGATTTCTTCCTCCACGGAGGTTCCGAAGGGCAGGATCGCTCCTACCGACTTGCGCTGAACATGCTGCGGATGTCGCAGCTACGGGCGATCGAGTGCCGCCGCGCCATCGTCCGCAACATCGCGTACGGATACTCGGGACTGATCGACGCGAATGGTCGTTACTCGGAAGTCGCTGATCGTGTGGTCCATCAACCGACGTGGATCGGTGCCATTCCCGTCGACCGCCGTAGCTCGCTCTACGTTCGTTTCGGCAACTGGTTTGCGTGGACAGCCATCGTCACCTGCGGCCTGTTATGGCTGATTCCGCGGCGTCGGCCTCAGGCGGCGAAAGCCCAAGGCTGACGATGCGCGGGGCCGGCGCATCGGGCGGCCAAACATAGGGTTTTTGTTGACAAAGCCCACCGGAGAATGCAAGAACGTGCATTTAGCTGTGTAGACATTACCTTTAACTCGCGAAGCCTTGGGGCACCCCTTTAATCACCAATGGAGCGGGCAGACACGAGTTCTAAGTTGCGGATTGGCAGTCGTGGTTGGTGTCTTGGTGGCGGGGCCGTTTCTGGATCATCGGCCGCTCACGCTGGC
>WGDQ01000306.1 GCA_015493185.1 Planctomycetaceae bacterium | reverse complement strand
GCGCCTCAGCGGGCTGAGCGCTTCGAAATATGCCACCAGGCACAACATCGCTTTCTCCGCGAACATCTGAGTTGGTGGGCTCCGGCCTTTGCGATGCTGCTCGCCCGCGAAGACCCGGGCGGGTTTTACGAAGAGGTCGCATCCTTTCTTGCGGCGCTGCTCGGCGCCGAGCGAGCCCTGTTTCGCATTCCCCCGCCGCACGTGCGTCCGGCACCCAGCAAACTGGAAGAGCCCGAGGCATGCGACGGCTGCATGCTTGGCGGATAGCTGCTGGAAACAATTCGTCCTGCCCGCGAACGATGGAAGCTCGCCTCTCTCCTTCGTGGCGCCAAAATGTGCCTTATCCTCGGGTGCGCCCGCTTCGTCTTTTTCAACTGACGAGCCTTGCCGAGTGCCCGGGTACGGGACGACGAAGCGATCTTTCCGCCAAGTGCTCCAGGGCATTTGTCAATGGGTACTGAAGCGAGTTTCCGCACACAACCGCTTTTTTTCGACCGTGAAGGGCACGGCAAGCGATACACCATCAGGCGACTGGCGTACCGCGGCGACAGGCAAGGGCACAGCAAAAGTGCATCGACACAGAGGTGCGCGGGGCGCGACTTCAGCAGCGCACGTTTGCCAGATGAGATTGAGGTATCGCGCAAACACGAATCGCGGCGGTCTTGCGTCGCCGGCTCGCACGGACAGGTTGGGGTGGTCACAAGCGAAACACCCGTTTCATCTAGTCGAGTGCGCGGCCAAAGTTTCACGAAGCCGCTCGTACGACGTTCTCAAAGGTCAAGAAGCCTTTTGCCGAAGCGGTCGCCAGCCTTCTCGGAAGAATCGTCGTTGTGGGGTCGTTCGCGAGCTGTTGCCGATAGTGGCCAAAATAACTTCCGGGTCGGGCGTTTCCTCGGCTACGGCTCGTTGGCCGAGCTTAGCACGCAGGCTTTCCCAGTCGAGCACAAGGCTGCCGCCCAGACCTTCGTGCCGTCGCTTCCAAGCGACGAGCAGATCGAGGCAGGCGTGATCGATGAGTGTTAGCTTATCAAGATGCACGTGGAGCTCGACGCCCGGAGGAATGACTTCGAGCGCGGTGGCCAGCTTGGGGCTGTTGAGAAACGTGGCGGTTCCTTCCAAGTGCAGGTGGATCCGCTGGTTGTGCTCGTCCTGTTCCACTCGGATAGCCAAATGGCCCACTTTGTATAGCAGCTTGGCAAGCGCCAAACCGATGCCGAGAAGCACACCCTGCAAAACGCCCCAAAAAAAGATGGTGCCCGCAGTTGCGAAATAGATGCCGATTTCCCACCGATCGTGCTGCCAGATTTCCCGCAGTGCCTTGATGTCGACCAGCTTGAAAACCGCCACAACGAGCACGGCCGCCAGGCTTGCCGTGGGCACCAATTCCAAAAGGCCCGGCAGTGCCGCCACGAAGACGAGCAGCCAGAATCCGTGCAAAATGCTGGACAACCGGGTTTGGGCACCGGCAGCCACATTGGCGGCGCTGCGAATGATCACGCCGGTCAGCGGAATGGCGCCCAGAAGGCCGCAGAGCATGTTGCCAATGCCCTGTGCCGCGAGTTCCCGGTCGTAGTTTGTGCGTGGTCCTTGGTGCAACCGATCGACCGCTGTGGCGCTGAGCAGCGTTTCGGTGCTAGCCAGGAAGGCCATTGTGAGAACCATCTCGATGATCGGCCATTCGAACAGACGCGGCAGCGTTGAGACATTGAGCAGGCGGATGGCGCCGAGCAAGTTGGCCGGCAGCGAGACGCGATCAACTTGTAAATCGGTGAACGCGACGATGCCTGTGGCCACCCCCACGGCTACCAGCGATGCTGGTACGAAGGCCAGACGCCGCGGAGCGATGGGCTTCCAGAACACAAGAATCAAGATGGTGAGCACACCAATCGCTGCTGCGCGATGCGACCCATCGCGATCGACCACGGCATCCCAGATTGCCTGAGGAATGGCCATGAGGTTCGCCAAAGCGCTGCCACGCGTCGGATCGTCGAGCATGACATGGAACTGACTGGCGAAAATGATTACGGCAAACCCGGTCATCAGCCCGTGAATGATAGCCGGCGGGATGGCGCGAAACACCTGGCCGATTCGGAGCAAACCCGCGGTGAGCTGGAGCAGACCCGCGGCCAGTACGATCGTGCCGAGCAAGGCAAGGCCATATTGCTGCGTGATGATGAGCACCAACACGATCAGCCCGTTGGCTGGTCCGCTCACTTGCATGGGGCTGCCGCCCAACGTGCCCACGACAAGCCCGCCAATAATGCCGCTCAGAATGCCGGCGATTGGCGGCGTGCCCGAGGCAATGGCGATTCCCATGCACAGCGGTAGCGCAACGAGAAACACGACGAGCGATGCCAGAACATCGGCTTTCCAGGTTGGGGGAACTCTGAGTTTTGGCAACATCACAAAAAACTCTTCGCAATTCGTGCGTCGATCGTGTTCAGCTTCGAGCATTCAGGCCAGAGTGGCGCTTAGGCTAGATACATGTCGCACGCGCTCATCTGAGAAATCGCATGAGATGCCGGCTGGGAAAACTCTTCGAATCGACTCAGAAAGCAGCTTTCGATGGTTCCGTGCGCATACAGTTGGTCTTCATTCGCATCGAAGAACCAGCTATGCAGACGCAGCTTACCGTTGACCATGCCGAGCAGCACGGAAGGATACGTGCGGAGGTTAGCGGTTTGAACGAAGATGTTTTCTTCCGTGATCGCCTCGATCAGTCGGCCCGGATCGAGTGGGCCGTGTTTCTTCTGCACCCTTGGGCGTATCGACTGCACATAGTGGTGGAAGGCGTCGTTTGTCGATTCTTCACCAGCCACCTGGTCGGCAACGATCGCCTCCAACGTTTTGTTGGGCAGATGGCCGCAGATAGCGATCTCTTTTACAGCGAGCCGGTTCAATACCTCGTCGAGGGCCTCTGCCAGCTCCTGGTTTTCCGGTCCGTAAGGCGGCACCACGGGGCCGGTGCTGCGCCAAACGAGCAAGGGCCTGCGACAGAATCGGGGCAACAGATGGGCGTCGAGAACAGGATCGGTACAAGCGATTAGTAGCAGCTCGGGCGGGGCATCGGGAACGTAGCGCTCGATGCCGGCAGGCAGCAGTGTCGGAGCGCTTTGATTCGATCGCATGCGAGTTTGTGCCTCTCTGATGTTTTCGGGAACCAGCGTAAAAAAAGCCGGGGGCCGATCCCGATAGCGAGACGGCCTCCGGCCATATTCCGTCGGGCTTTTTCGGTCCCGGCGGACGACGACGCGGCAGATTCGGTGCCGCACAGCAACTGTGTGCAGGCGGCAATAAAAAACGGCCGGAAAGATGCATCGAAATGCAACTTGCCGGCCGTTTATTCCCACTGACATTCCCATTCAGCAGGACATACAGGCTCAATTTTTCCTGCAATCCCAACCCCTGCTTGGGCAGTCGCCCCATCAGGACTTCAGATTGCAATGCATGAATAGCCTATTAGCCTATCGACCACTTGTCAACGGCGACATCAGAAAAACGCTGGTCCGCTGGTCCGCCGGGTCCTAAGCCTCTTAAGTCGTGACTTGTTGCACCGGCTGCCCGGTTGGCGAGTTTGTTGTTTCTTTCTGCTCTTTCGGTCGGTTATTACTCGGCGACCTGGCAAGGTGCAAGGCGTGTTTACTTCGAGGGTTGTTCCCTGAAACGTGGCTTTTTTTCCAGCGTGAACACGATGATGCGCTCGCCCGTTTTCGTGCTGATGTCTGTGTGGACGCTCCTGACGGGAACGCCGAGAATTTCTTCTACGGCCGCCTCCAGCAACGGCCGCCCGAAATCGAGCAACTGCTGCCTGACTTGCTTCAGCAAATAGCGGCCACGCTCTTTCGATTCGGCCAGCTTGATTTCCGAGGGGGTCAGCACTCCCTTGAGCCGAACCAGCAGCAGATCGTCCAGCAGCACGCTCCTGGTTTCCAGCGGACCGCGACCCATATACTCCTTTTCGAACCGGATGATCATCTGGCTAACGGCCGCTTCCAACTCGCCTCGGGTCTTCATCTGGTTTCTCCCCAATGGTCCGCCAAGCCTCTCTCGATCCGACGGTGGTACGAGCCGCTCTGGCACGTAAATATGCCACCCGGCGGCTCCCCTTACCACCGACGGGAAGCATTCACGGAAAACTCCGAGAAGCTCTCTGCGCAATCGGGCAGCATGCGGGTATTGCCAAAG